>CALEOQ010000098.1 GCA_937910255.1 uncultured Caulobacteraceae bacterium
GGCGCGGGTAGTGAGGTAGAGTGGACAGCGAGGTGAGACGGGTGGTAATGAAGAGTGCTGTGGATGTAGGTCTATGTTTTTTTTTTTCAAGCAGAAGACGGCATACGAGATTACGACGTGACTGGAGTTCAGACGTGTGCTCTTCCGATCTGCGACGCGGTGGACTTCGACACCTGGGGCGCGGCCGTCGCGGCCGCCCTGGGCCTGGGCACCGACAGCCGGATGACGCTGAGCTACTACCACCTGACCCGCAACGACATGCCCGATTACGGCGTGCCGCTGTCGCGCAAGCTGCCGGGCGTCACCCCGACCGAAACCGGCATCCTCGACGTGCCGCGGGACTCCTTCTATGGGCTCACCGCCCGGGACTACCAGGAAACCACGGCCGATATCGCCACCCTGACCGGTGAGCACGACATCAACCAGGCCATGACCTTCCGGGGCGTCTTCCGCTATTCGAAGACGCTCAACGACTATGTGGTCACCAACCCCGGCGACGGCGGCTCGGCCCAGTTCGTGGACGGCGAATGGTGGATGAAGCGTGGCCTGAAGTCGCGCTGGAACCCGGCCACGACGGTGGCGGCGGTGGCCGACATCTATGGCCGCTTCACCACCGGCGCCATCGAGCACAGCTATGATGTCGGCCTCGAACTTTCGCGCGAGAAGAACGAGAACGCCTCCTACACGGTGACGACGATTTCTGGGTCACCCTGTCCGACGGGCTTCACCGGCGCGGGCACGGGCGACTGTACCCTGGTCTATGCGCCAAACCCGTCTGATCCGTGGGAAGGTACGATCGTCCGTGGTCCGGCGGCCGACAACCGCACCCGCACGGTGGGCGTGTACCTCTTCGATACCCTTTCCTTCGGCGAGCGCTGGCAGCTGAACCTGGGAGTCCGCCACGACGAGTACGCCGTGGAGGGCAGCAGCATCTCAAGGGCAGGCGAGACGACCTACAGCGACGCCGACTGGAGCTTCACCAACTATCAGGCGGGCCTGGTCTACAAGCCGAGCGCCAATGGCAGCATCTACGTGTCTTACGGCACGGCCTCGACCCCGCCGACCATTTCCGGCGGCGACCAGAACGGCGCCCCGTCCCTGGGATCGGGCAATCTCGGCAATGACGTGCTGGATCCGGAAGAGACCAGGTCGGCCGAGGTCGGCGTCAAATGGGCCTTCTTCGGCGAACGTCTGACGACCTCGGCGGCGATCTTCCAGGTGACCCGGGAGAACGCCCAGATCCAGATCGAGCCCGGCGTCTACGCCCAAGCTGGCGAAACCGAGGTTCGCGGCCTGGAACTGGCCGTCACGGGCCAGGTGACCCCCGCGTGGTCGGTGTTCGGCGGCTACACCTATATGGACAGCGAGCTGGTCAAGGGCGCTTACGACAACGTCAATGTCGGCGATCAGCTGGCCAACACGCCGGAGCATAGCTTCAGCCTGTTCTCCACCTATGCGGTGACCGACGCGATCAGCCTGGGCGGCGGCGCCTACTATGTCTCCGACAGCTTCGGCGGCAACCAGGGCGGGGCCGGCGGCGGCGGCAACGGGGTCTACGCTCCGGACTACTGGCGCTTCGACGCCTTCGCCAGCTACCAGATCAATCCGCGCCTGAACCTGCAGCTCAACGTTCAGAACGTGACGGATGAAGACTATATCGCCCGCACCAACGGCGTTCACCATGCCGACTACGGCCCGGCCCGCCAGGCCATGCTGACGCTGAACGCCAAGTTCTGACCCCACCAGGACCGGCGCTCGACGAAGGCCCCGCGGGTTCGCCTGCGGGGCCTGTTCGGCTTAAGACGGGCCGGCCAGGAGCTTCGCCATGATGCTGCATATTCCAGAGGTGCTGACCAAGGCCGAGGTGGCCGACCTGCGGCGGCTGATCGACGCCGGCGATTGGGTCGATGGCAATGTCACCTCCGGCACGCAATCGGCTCTCGCCAAGCGCAACGAGCAGTTGCCGGAGGCCTCGCCAGAGGGCCGCGCGGCCGGCGAACGCATCCTCGACGCCCTGTCGCGTAATCCTCTGTTCGTCACCGCCGCCCTGCCGCAGACGGTGTTTCCGCCGCTGTTCAATCGCTATGGCGGCGGGCAGACCTTTGGCCTGCACGTGGACAACGCCGTGCGCCAAAGCCGCGACGGTGCGGTCCGCATCCGCAGCGACCTGTCGGCCACCCTCTTCCTCACCGAGCCCGACGACTATGACGGCGGCGAGCTGCTGGTGGAGGACACCTACGGGGTCCACGAGGTCAAGCTGCCGGCCGGGGACATGATCCTATATCCCGCCTCGAGCCTGCATCAGGTGAGCGCGGTGACCCGCGGCGCCCGGGTATCCAGCTTCTTCTGGATCCAGAGCATGGTCCGCGACGACGCTCAGCGCAGCCTGCTGTTCCAGATGGACATCGCCATTCAGCAGCTGGCGGGCAAGGTGGGCGCCGGCGCGCCGGAACTGGTCTCGCTGACCGGCGCCTATCACAACCTGCTGCGCATGTGGGGCGACCTTTAGCGGGCCGCCCCAGGCGCATCCTGTTCAGCCGCGGCGGGCGCCAGCCAGGAAGTCCAGCTTGCCGATCGGCGCGCCCTTGTGGCGCAGCAGGGCGTAGGCCGTGGTCACATGGAACATGAAGTTGGGCAGGGCGTAGGTGAAGACAAAGTCCTTGGCCGTGAAGGTCATGGCCCCCTTGGGCAGGGGCAGTTCGATGGTGCGCTCCAGATCGTCGCTGATCTGGTCGGGCGTGATGCTCTCCACGAAGGCCAGCGTCTTGGCGATGCGGACCTTCAGGTCGTCATAGGTCGTCTCGGTGTCGGGCATGCTGGGCGGGGCGACCCCGGACAGCCGCGCTGCGCCGCCCTTGGCCGCGTCGCTGGCCAGCTGGATCTGACCCACCAGGGAATGCATGTCGGGCGCCAGCCGCGCCTCGGTCAATTCCGACAGCGGCAGGCCTGTGGCGTTGGCGTGAGCTTCAGCCTTGTCCAGCAGGGCGGCGAGGTTGCGCAGCATCTGCACATAGACCGGGATCGAGGCGTCATAGAGGGTCAGGGGCACGGGGCTCTCCAAATGGTCAGGCTTGTTGGCAGATGGGGAGGCCGCCCCCATCACGCCAGCGGCGCCGGCGCCTCCCGGCCCATAAACAGCCGGCGGCCCAAAAGAAGAGGGCAGGGCAGGCGGTTCCGCAGAACCACCCAACCCTGCCCAGTCAGCAGCGTACGGGAGAGGACGCCTTAGAAGGTCTGGTTCAGCTCCACATAGCCGAACAGGGTTTCGGCGCCGGTGGCGTTGGGGGCGTCGTCCAGGAACTCGCCGTTGAACAGCTTGGCCACGCCAAATTCCAGGCGGGTGGACTTGGGCACGATCCAGTAGCGGGCGCGGGCCTCGAACTGATGGCCGGCGAAGTCGCCGGAGCGGCCGGTGGCGTCACGCACGCCGGTGCTGGCGAAGGAATCGGTCGCTTCGTCCAGATAGAGGGCGCGGTAGAAGGCCATGGCGTCCCAGCGCTTGTTGGGCGCGACCTCCAGGCGGACGCCCGGCGAGTTGAGGTTGGAGCGGCCGAGCGGGCCGTAGGCGCCGGGCGGACCGAAGTCCGGACGGCGGGGGCCAAACAGGCCATCGAAGCGGTTGTAGTCGCCATCGGTGGCGCTCTCGTCGCCGCTGGCGAAGTCGTATTCCAGCGACACCCGCGGAGACCAGGCGGCGTCAAAGGTCTTGCCCACTTCCAGGTGCAGATACTGGGCGTCCACGTCCAGGTCGCGGCGATCGGCGGCGCTGGTGGAGTTGCGGGTCTCGCCGGTCTGCCAGCCGCCCTCCATCTCGTAGTCGAACTGGCCCTTGGCCGGATTGCGGACCAGGCGTCCGCCCACCGTGGTCAGCCGGCGGTTACGGGTGGCGACGCGGGGGGAATCTTCTTCTTCCAGGCGGAAGGCGAAGAGCTCCAGCTTGCCGCCGTCGGCGAACTTGGGCGTGGTGTACATGCCGCCCCAGAAGACGAGGTCGTCATTCTGACGATCGGTCTCGATCTCGTTATCCAGAATGCTGGTCCGGTCGTTGGGACGCTTCTGCAGGGGATAGGTGTAGAACAGGGTCACGTCCCCGGCCGCGTCGGCGCTCCAGTCAGCGCGCAGGCCGGCGAAGGCGTTGGTGGCGTTGCCGTAGGATGAGCGGCCCACCAGTCGGCGAGAGCCCAGGTCCATGGTGAACCGCCCGGCCGCGAGCGAGGCTTCGGAGCCGGTGAGGAACAGATCGTTGGCGTCCACCGCCACATAGGCCTGCACCAGCTCCAGGGCGTTGACGTCGCCTGTGCCGGTGGGCGAGCCGCGGTCGTTCAGATAGACCCGGGCGTCGATGATCTCCCCGCCGATCCGGATCGGCGTCAGGTCCAGCTCGGCGAACAGGGTGGAGCGCAGGACCAGGCCCTGATCCGAACCGTCCCCATAGGCCGGGCGATACTGGCCCTCCAGGGTCTCATAGCGAGCCCGCACAGACCCGGAGAGCTTGAGGTTGTCAGGCGCGCCGATCGCCTCGTGGAGCGTCCAGGGGGCGGCCTGGGCGGCGGCGGGGCTGGCGGCGACAGCGCTCGCCAGCACGATCAGGGATGCGCCGAGGGCGCGCGAGGTCAGCGTCATGGTTCAGAATTCTCTCTGTTCGGACAACGACGTTCGGCGTCGTTCCGCAAGGAGCGAGCTAGCGGCCAAAGATTGCCTGAAACTTAAGCTTCACTTGGGGTGGATGATCACGGCGTGGGGGGCGAGACGGACCTCAACCCCTGGCGCGATAAGGGATTTCGGGGCCTGCAAGGTGAAGGTCTGGCCGCCAATCTCACAGGTCACGCGCGACGATCCGCCGCGTCGCGACAGGGTCAGGATGCGTGCGGCTAGGCCATCGGCGGTCGCCGGAAGCATGTCGGCGCTTTCGGTGCGGAAGCTGACTGTGACGGCGCCGGGGGGCGTTCCAGCCGGGGCGGGGCTGCGCCAACCGGCTACAGAGAGCACGCCATCGGTGACCTCCCCAGGCAGCTGGACGCCTTCGCCGACGAAGCCGAACACGAAGGCCGAGGCTGGCGCCTCGTAGATGCGTTCGGGGGTGTCGACCTGTTCCAGGCGTCCATCCCGCAGAATGGCGACCCGGTCGGCGAGGTCCATGGCCTCTTCCTGGTCGTGGGTGACGAAGATGGTGGTCAGGCCGGTTTCGTCGTGAATCTGCCGCAGCCAGGCGCGCAGGTCGCGGCGGACCCGGGCGTCCAGGGCGCCGAAGGGCTCGTCCAGCAGAAGCATGCGCGGCTCGATGGCCAGGGCGCGCGCCAGGGCGACCCTCTGCCGCTGCCCACCGGAAAGCTGGGCCGGATAGCGCCCGCCCAGGCCCTGGAGCTGGACCAGTTCGAGCAGGCGCTCGACCCGCTTGCGGATTTCCGAGGGCTTTGGCCGGGCCTTGGCGGGGCGAACCTCCAGGCCAAAGGCGATGTTCTGCGCCACGCTCATGTGGCGGAAGAGCGCATAGTGCTGAAAGACCATGCCGATCCGCCGGGCCCGAGCGTCCATGGCCAGAAGATCCTCGCCGCCGAAGCTCACCGCGCCACGGTCTGGCCGCTCCAGGCCCGCCAGCACCCGCAACAGGGTGGTCTTGCCGGAGCCCGAGGGACCGAGCAGGGCCAGGAACTCCCCCTGCCGGGCCTGCAGCGACACCCCATCCAGGGCGACGTGGTCGCCAAAGCGCTTGGCGATGTCCTCGACGATCAGCGGCATGCCGGGGTCAGTGGCGGCGGACGGCGGCCAGCTCGCCGGCGTGGCGCCATTCGAGGGCGGACTTGAGCGCCAGGGTGACGAGGGCGAGGCCGGCGAGAACAGTGGCGACCGCAAAGGCGCCGACGAAGTCGTACTCATTGTAGAGGATCTCCACATGCAGCGGCAGGGTGTTGGTCAGGCCTCGGATGTGTCCGGAGACCACGGAGACGGCGCCGAATTCGCCCATGGCGCGGGCGTTGCAGAGCAGGACCCCGTAGAGGAGGCCCCACTTCACATTGGGCAGGGTGACGCGGAAGAAGGTGGTCCATGGGCCGGCGCCCAGGGTGATGGCGGCGATTTCCTCATCGGTCCCCTGCTGCTCCATGAGCGGGATCAGCTCCCGGGCCACGAAGGGCAGGGTGACCAGCACAGTGGCCAGGACGACGCCGGTGACGTTGAAGATCACCTGCACGCCCAGTTCCTGCATCAGCGGCCCGAGCCAGCCGTGCGCGCCGAACAGCAGCACCCAGACCAGGCCGGAGACCACCGGCGAGATCGAGAAGGGCAGGTCGATCAGGGTGACCAGCAGGCTGCGGCCGGGGAACTCGAACTTGGCGATCGTCCAGGCTGCGGCCAGGCCGAACACCGCGTTGAGCGGGACCGAAATGGCGGCGACCAGCAGGGTCAGCCGCAGGGCGGCCCAGGCGTCGGGCTCGGCCAGGGCTGTGAGATAGGCGCCCAGGCCCTGACGAAAGGCCTCGTGAAACACCATGGCCAGGGGCAGGACGACCAGCAGGCCCAGGGCCGTGAGCGCCGCCAGGATGAGGGCTGCGCCGCCGGGAGTCAGGGATCGGAGGGTCATGCGCGTCCCCGTCTGGCCAGGACAGCCTGAAGGCTGTTGAGGATTAGCAGCCCGGTGAAGGACAGGACGAGCATGGCCAGGCCCACCGCCGCCGCGCCGGCATAGTCGAACTGCTCCAGCTTGATCACGATCAGCAGCGGCGCGATCTCCGAACGCAGGGGCATGTTGCCCGCGATGAAGATCACCGAGCCGTATTCCCCGGCCGCCCGGGCGAAGGCGAGCCCGACGCCGGTGAGCAGGGCCGGCGCGATGGCGGGCATGACGACCCGCCAAGCGATCTGGGGCGGCTTTGCGCCCAGGGTCAGGGCGGCTTCCTCGACATCCTGGCTGAGGTCCTCCAGCACGGGCTGGACGGTCCGGACGACGAAGGGAAGCCCGACGAAAATCAGGGCCAGGATAATGCCCAGGGGCGTGTAGGCCACCTGGACCCCCAGCTCCGACAGCGGTCGCCCCAGGGGCCCGTTGGGCGCGTAGATCGCGGTCAGGGCGATGCCGGCCACGGCGGTCGGCAGGGCGAACGGCAGATCCACCAGGGCGTCGACCAGCCGGCGTCCCGGAAACGGATGGCGCACCAGCACCCAGGCGATCAGCAGGCCAAGGCCGGCGTTGACCAGGGCGGCCAGGGCGGCCGCGCCGAAACTGATCCTGAGGGCGGCGAGCACCCGGGGATCGGTGACCACCGCCCAGACTCCCGCCGGTCCCAGTTCCCAGGGACGGAGGATCAGAGCGCTGAGCGGGATGAGGAAGATCAGGCAAAGCCAGGTGAGCGTGACGCCGAGGGCCAGTGGAAAGCCCGGCAGGACCGAGTCCTTTCGCCAGGATCGGCGGGCGCCGGCCGGCGCCGCAAGGATGAGGGCCGGGCTCATTGCGGCTGATAGATCTGATCGAACACGCCGCCGTCGGCGAAGTGCTCGGCCTGGGCCGCCGGCCAGCCGCCAAAGTCGGCGATGGTGGCCAGGTCCAGCTGCGCGAACTTGTCGCTGTAGCGCCCGGCGACCTCGGCGTTGCGGGGACGGAAGTGGTGGCGGGCGGCGAGGTCCTGGGCCTCAGGGGTGTAGAGCCCCTGCAGATAGGCCTCGGCCAGGACCCGGGTCTTGTGGCGCTCCACCACGGCGTCCACCACCGAGACGGGCGGTTCGGCCAGGATGGAGGTCGGCGGCACGATGATGTCGAGCTTGTCGTCGCCCAGTTCGTTGAGGGCCAGGAAGGCTTCGTTCTCCCAGGCCAGCAGGACATCGCCGATCCCGCGCTGGGCGAAGGTGGTGGTGGAGCCCCGGGCGCCGGTGTCCAGCACAGGCACCCGCTGGAAGAGCGTGCGGACAAAGCTTCTGGCCTGGCCCGCATCGCCGCCGTTCGTCCTAAGCGCATGGTCCCAGGCGGCCAGATAGTTCCAGCGAGCCCCGCCGGAGGTCTTGGGATTGGGCGTGATCACCTCGACGCCAGGTCGGACAAGGTCGTCCCACCCCCGGATCGCCTCGGGGTTTCCCTGGCGAACCAGGAATACGATGGTCGAGGTGTAGGGCGCGCTGTTGTCGGGCAGTCGCGTGGCCCAGTCCGGCGCGACGAGGCCACGCTTGGCGATCTCGTCAATATCGGCGGCCAGGGCCAGGGTGACCACGTCGGCCTCGAGCCCATCGACCACCGAACGCGCCTGCTTGCCCGAGCCGCCATGCGACTGCTCGACCCTCACGCCGGCGGCGATCTCCGGTTGGAGCTGAGCGAAGAGGACGTTGTAGTCCCGATAGAATTCCCGCGTCGGATCATAGCTGACATTGAGAAGGGTGGCCGCGCGCGCCGCGCCTGGTGGCTCGGCTGAGCAGGCGGCCAACGCGCCGGCGCTCGCCAGCCCCCCCATCAGCACCCCACGTCGATTCAGGTTCGCCATCTTCACTCTCCCGTTTGGCTGGGGGAAAGTGGGGCACATCTAATCCTATCGGAATAGTAGGCTTCGACAGAAGGCGGTTTAGAGTTTCTGCAGACGCCTATAGATGCGGCGCCTCAGGGGGTGACGATCTCGAACCAGAAGTCGAAGCGGTCGAGGCCGGCCAGGAGGGCGGCGAGACGGTCGGGCTCGCGGGTGTCCACCGCGCCAGCGGCGAGCGCGGCCTCCAGGTCCAGCTCGCCCAGCACCAGGGCCACCAGGGTTGACCGGCTCAGGCGGACAGATCGGAAGAGCACACGTCTGAACTCCAGTCACGTCGTAACCTCGTATGCCGCCCTCTGCTTGAAAAAAAAAAATACCCTAATATATCTACCACGTATCCTTACACTTTCCTCACTTTTCGCCTCGTTCCCCC
>CALEOQ010000099.1 GCA_937910255.1 uncultured Caulobacteraceae bacterium
GGGTGGTGGGGGTGGTTGCGTGAGTGGGGGGCGGGCGGTGGCAGTGCTATTTGTTGTGTGGATCCGGCGCCCCCCGAGACCTACCCTCGTGCCCTACCCGGCGCTCTACCGATGCGCGCCTCGCTGGATGTCGGCGAGCCAGGTGGTGTGGTCATCGACCACGGCGTCCAGGCCGCGGGTGCGCAGGGCCCGCTCCAGGGCCTCTCCCGTGGCCGGGGCCTCGCGGCTCAGCGTGACAGCCACCAGCCGCGGCACGGGCAGGTCGGCGAGATCGGCCACATCCCCAAGCCAGGGGGCGATCAGGGCCTCGGCCTTTTCCCGCTCCAGGGCCCGCGCCTCGGCCACGCCGGGCACGCCGGCCAGGGTCTCGGCCGCACGGGCGGCGGCGGAGTCGGGAGTCTCGTTGGCCTTGGGGCGGACGATCACCGTCATCTCGCCGTTCAGCTGGTCCGACCAGCCGCGGGCGGCCCGGTCGGCGGCGAGGACGCCCAGGGCGGTCAGACAGGCCATGAAGCACAGCACCGCCACCACAAAGACCAGGGCGCTGTCGCGGGTGTCCCGCTCAGGCAGGAAGGCCGCCGGCCGCCAGCGGGCGGGATCGAAGATGACGCTCATCCGTCAAATCCCTGGGGCACGGGCCCCATATGGACCAGGCGGCCGTCCTCCAGATGCAGGATGGGCTTGCCCGACCGGGCCACGAGGTCCTGGTCGTGGGTGGCGATGAGAACCGTCGTGCCCAGGCGATTGAGCTCGAGGAACAGGCGCAGGATCCGCAGGCCCATGGCATGGTCCACATTGCCGGTCGGCTCATCGGCCAGCAGAATGTCGGGACGGCCGACCACGGCCCGGGCGATGGCTAGGCGCTGCTTCTCGCCGCCGGCCAGAGTCGGGGGCAGGGCGTGCATCCGGTCCTTGAGGCCGACCCAGTTCAACAGCTCGGCCACGTCCTGGCGATAGGAGTCGGGCTTGGCGCCGGCGATCCTCAGGGGGATGGCGGCGTTGTCGAAGGCGCTCATATGATCGAGCAGGCGGAATTCCTGGAAGACCACGCCGATGCGACGGCGCAGAAAAGGCCGGATATCGGCCGGCGCCTGGGCGACGTTCTGGCCGAACAGGTGCAAGAGTCCCTTGGACGGCTGCGCCGCCAGATAGATCAGCTTGAGCAGAGAGGTCTTGCCCGCTCCCGACGGGCCGGTGACGAAATGGAAAGACCCTTGCGGCAAGGAGAAGGTGAGGTCCCGCAGCGTTTCGGGCGCGCGTCCGTACCGCATGGAGACGTCGTCGAAACGCACGACGGCGTCATCGGCGTCGGTCACGTCTGCGGCGTACGGGTTTCTGGACATGGAGACCGGAATCGGCGACCTCGATACGGTGGGCTGGAGGGTCCGATACGGCGGCCATGATACTGACCTGTCCAGACTGCTCCACCAGCTATTTCGTGGACGACGCAAAGATTCCCGAGGACGGGCGCGTCGTGAAGTGCGCGAGCTGCGGCCATCGGTGGACGGCGCGCCGCGAGATCGAACTGGATACGGCCCCTCCGGCCGCCCAGATTGAGCCCGCCCCCGCCGATACCCCCACAACCTCTACCGATCAAGCCGACCCCGAAAAGACAGCGACGGCGGCCGAGGGCGGCGTGGCCCTGCCCAAGGCCTTCCGCGCCAAGGCGCATGACAATCGCCGGCTGCGCGAGGCTGCGGCCACCGGTGTGGTCTGGGCCGGCATGTCGGCCGCCCTGGCCCTGATGATCGCCGTGGCCGTGGTCTTCCGGGTGGACGTGGTCCGCCTGTGGCCCAGCGCGGCGGGCGCCTTCGCCAGCGTCGGCCTGCCGGTCAACAGCGTCGGCCTGGCCATCGAGGGGGTGGAGTTCGAGCCGGCCCTGCACGATGGCCATGCCGCACTCTCGGTGTCGGGCATGATCCGCAATATCGAAGACCGCACCATCACCGCCCCGCCGCTGCAGATCCGCCTGCTGGACAAGTCCGGCGCTGCCGTGGCGACCAAGGTCGCCCGGGCGGCGGACCCGAACATTCCGCCGGGCGAAACCCGCCACTTCGCCATCGCCATCATCGACCCGCCGGGCACGGCCGCCGACCTGGAGGTCAGCTTCGCCGAGTTGCGCGCTGCGGCCGAACCGCCCGCCGAGCCCGAAGCCCTCGACCTGCGCGGCGCGGCCGAGGCCGCCGCCCCCGACATTGAGGCGCGGGAGGTTCTGGACGCCAAGCCGCTGCCAGCAGACGATCCCGAGGCCGAGGCCCATGGCCACTGAACGCTCGCCCGAGGTCCTGCTGGACGAGCTCGAGGTGGCCCGCCGGGTCGAGGCCCTGGCCGGCGAGATCGCCCCGCGGATCGACGACGACACGGTGGTCATCTGCCTGCTCACCGGCGGCCTGTGGTTCTGCGCCGACCTGACCCGGGCCCTGGCGCGGGCTGGGCGAAATGTGCGCTTCGACGCCCTGTGGCTGGCCTCCTATGGCGACGCCCGCGCCAGCCTGGGCCGTTGCGAGGTGCGCGCCGACCTGCAACGCCCCCTGGAGGGCCGCCGCGCCCTGATCGTCGACGATGTGATCGACACCGGCCTGTCGCTGAGCGAGGCCGCCCGCCTGGTGCGCGACTCCGGCGCCTCCGAGGTGCTGACCTGCGTCTTCGCCACCAAGCCCTGGCCGACGCCCCGCGCCATCGAGCCCGACTTCGTCGCCTGGACCGCCCCGCCGCGCTTCCTGGTGGGCTATGGCATGGATGCGGCCGGCCAGCTCCGCGGCCTGCCCTATGTGGGGGCGATGGACTGAGCGACCCCGTGGCCGGCGCTCAGTCGTCCTTGCCAGGCCTTCCCCGCATGGATTTCAGGCCGCTGCGGCGGGTCTTGCTGTCCAGCCGGCGCAGCTTGGAGGCCTTGGTGGGCTTGGTCGGCCGCCGCGGCTTGGGGCGATGCAGCGCCTGACGGATCAGCTCGGCCAGCCGCTCGCGGGCCTCCTGCCGGTTCATCTCCAGGGACCGCGAGCCTTGGGAAAACAGGATCAGCACATCGTCATTCGACAGGCGGCTGCCAGACAGCCGCCTCAGCCTGGCCTTGACGTCGTCGGCCAGACTGGACCTGCCGACGTCAAAGCGCAGCTCCACGGCGTTGGACGTCTTGTTGACGTGCTGTCCCCCGGGTCCGCTGGCCTTGACCATCCGCTCGGTGAACTCGTCGTCCTCGATGGCGACGGCGTCAGTGATCTTCAGCATCGGGCTCCAGCCGGGTGAAGAGCAGCTTGTCGATCCGGCGCTCGTCCATATCCACGACCTCGACCTGGTAGCGACGGATGGTGGCGGTGTCGCCCTCCCGGGGGATGCGGCCCATACGGTGGAGCACCAGGCCCGCGGCGGTGTGGAAGCCCTCATTCTCCTCGAAGATCTCCCCCAGCCGGTCGCCCAGGTCCATCAGGTCGGCCCGGCCATCCACCAGGAACGAGCCGTCGGCGCGGCGGACGATCAGCGGGTCAGGCGTCCCGTCGTGCGCTTCGGGGAAGTCCCCGGCGATCATCTCCAGAAGGTCGATGGGGGTGACCACCCCTTCCAGATTGCCGAATTCGTCGACCACGAAGGCCATGTGGGTGGTGGTCTTCTTGAAGTGCTCCAGGGCGCGCAGGATCGAGGTGGTGTCGGGGATGAACAGCGGGGTGTGAACCAGGGGCTCCAGGTCGAAGGCCGCCTCATCCATCAAAAGGTCGGCCACGTCCTTCTTGTGCAGCACTCCCAAGGGATCATCGACGTCATGGCCGCGGCTGACCACGATGCGGGAATAGGGGCAGCTGCGAATCTCCTCGCGGATCTTGTCGTGCGTGTCGGACAGCGAGATCCAGTAGACGTCCCGCCGGGGCGTCATGGCCACCCGCACGGGACGATCGCCCAGGCGCATCACCTCGGTCATGATCTGTTGCTCGGTCGGTTCGATCAGGCCCGCCCGGGCGCCTTCGGCCAGGGCCATCTCCACATCCTCCTGGCTCATCGGCGAGCCGTGGGCGTCGCGCACGCCCATCAGGCGCAGGACGCCGGCGGTGGACGCGGTCAGCAGGGTGATGAACGGGCCCATGGCCAGGGCCAGCCAGGTGAGGGGGCGGGCGGCCATGGCGGCCATGGCCTCGGGAAAGATCAGCGCCAGACGCTTGGGCACCAGCTCGCCGACGATCAGCGACAGATAGGTCAGGCAGACGACGACCACGCCGGTGGAAATGGCTTCGGAATAGGGCGCCAGGGGCCCGGCCCCCTCTAGCAGCAGATCCAGCTCGCCGGCGATGGTGGCCTGGCCAAAGGCGCCGGCCAGGATGCCGATCAGGGTGATGCCCACCTGCACCGACGACAGGAACCGGGTCGGCTGTTCGGCCAGGCGCAGGGCGGCGGCCGCGCCCTTGTCGCCGCGATCGGCGCGAACCTGCAGCTTGCCCTTGCGCGCTGAGACGACCGCCAGTTCGGACATGGCGAAGAGGCCGTTGAGCACCAGCAGGAGCAGGACGGCGGCGATGGCGATGAGGAGCATGGGCCTGAAAACAGCAGAGCGCGACCAGGGGGCGGTCGCGGCGTCAGTCTAGGGCCTTGGCGGTTTCATGCCAGATAGGATGGCGCGCCCCCCGGGGAGGACTGTCGAGGGGCGCTGGGGCCTATACCGCCCGCACCACTTCTGGCCGGATGAATCCCTGCACCTGGGCGTTGAGCGGGCGAACCCGTCTGGCGACGGTGCCGCCGTTCGAGTTGTCGGTGTCGGAGGTGTTGAACTCGATGGTGTGGAGGTTCGTGCCGGCGACCCGCTCAACGATCCCGACATGGTCGGGCTTGCCGTCCTGGTTCCAGTTGAAGATTACGATCCAGCCGGCCCGGGGGGCCAGGCTGCGCACCGCGTCCTGGCGCCGGACCCAGCGGCGCTTGCCCATGGCGACGTACATCATGTCGATGACCGAAGGGGTGGGGTAGAAATGGTGATGGTCGATATCGCCCAGCAGGCTTCGCAGCGATGATCGGGTTACGGCGACCCCCTTGGCCTTCGCATAGACGCAGGCCGAGGCGTAGGACAGTCCGGCTGCGCAGAAAGGGACCAGCCCCTGGCCCGTCGCGAAGGGCAGGTCGAACAGCCCAAGATAGGCGGTGATCTCGGCTTGGTCTTTGGCGCGGCTCTTGCCGACGAAGTCGGTTCCCAGGGTCGTCAGAAGAGTGGGTGAGAAGGTGGCGATGCGGGGTTCGTAGGCCGCCTTGCTCGCCCCCTGAATGTCGCGGATCAGGATGATCGGGTCGAAGGTCAGGCTTTCGCTGGGCAGGCTGGCGTCGCCGGACTGCTGCTCGGTGACCAGGCCATCGGCGGGGTCAGGCCCCTCTGCGCCATTATCATCTATCGTCGGGTTCGGCTGTGCGCCGGCGGGCGCTGCGCCGCCAAGGGCTGTCGCCGTCAGGGCGCCGAGGGCGAGCAGGGTCCGGCGCGCCATCGGCAGGGTGTTCGTGGTCATGGCATGTCTCGCAATGGGGGCGTGGGTCCGTCGGCCCTAGCTGGCCGACCGGAAGACGAACTCGTTTGGACACCCCTCAAGGCGGTCCAGGTCCTGGAGCGTCAGGGGGCGATAGTCGGCGCTTTCGACGCGCCCAAAGCTCAGGGCCTGCAGCATGAAGCGCCGCGCCTGCAGGTGAAGGGTGGCCTGATCGATGATTTTCAGCGGCACGCCGCCCTCGATGAGCGCGCGGGCGGCGGCTCGTACGACCTCGACCGGCGCTTCGGGATGGCAGGCCAGGCCATTGGTCACTCTCTGGCTGCCGGCCAGGATTGGCTTGGTGGTCGCATACGGGGTGCCCGCGGTGTCGAGCGCGGTGATGACTTTGTCGCCGTCGCTGGCCTTCTGGAAGTAGGTCACCTCGTATCGGGCGTCTGGCCAGGCGGCCTCAGGCGGCGTTTCGATCGCCACCGCCGGGGCCTGGATCCAGGCGGCGCCGGGACTGCGCAGGCGGTCCGGCACGGTCGGTCGCTGGGCAGGGTCGTACTTGAAGACGATGTCGCCGCCTCCGCTGACAATCTCCCCCCGCGTCAGCGGCACATGGCCGGCGATCGGGGTCGTCGCCCGACCCGTGCTGTTGGCGACCTTGTCCCGCAGCCAGGCTGACAGCTCGGCGCCCCTCACCAGGCCATCGCCATTGAGGTCGGCGAATCCGGAGACGCCCATCACGAAGGCCGGGGTGAAGATGCTGGGACTGGGGGTTTTCTGATCCGTCGAGCCGGCGGTGATAAAGCTTCGCGTCGGCTTGGCGAGCGCCTCATAGTCGATCAGGCTGATGGCGCGCAGGGGCCGGTCGCCGCCCTTGGTGGTGAAGATCGCCGCCGAATAGCAGGCGTCCACCACGAACAGCAGGTGGAGGGGGCTGGCGCTCCGGGCCAGAGCGATGACCCGTTCGGACGAGAGGCTCAAGGCCGTCGCGTCCTGGCCCGCCTTGGGACTGTCAACGCCAGCATAGTAACCGATCGTCTGACGGGGCTCGACCCAGCCATGGCCGGTCATGAAGATGATCAGCCGCGCGTCGTCCTTGCCGAACGCCTTGAGGAATCCCGCGACCTCCCCCAGTCCGCCGTTCTCGCCGCCCCGAGGATCGCAGATCACCCGCACGTGAAAGCCCTGGCCGACCAGGGCGTCCACCAGATCCTGGGTCTCGGCGGGCACCGAACCCAGCTTGTCCCAATGCTCATAGGCGCTCGCGGCCAGGATCAGCGCGTGGCTTTCGGCATAGAGCTCTCGCTCCCCGGGCCCGGACGCATAGTTGACGGGGATGGAGAGCGGGCGGCTCTCGCCGAAGTCCCCGCAGGGCTCGGCCATCGCCGTCATCGGAGCGGAGAAAAGCAGGAAAACAACGAGATACTTGCGGAAAAACCACATGCACGCCTCCCTCGCCGACCGTGGAGCGATCTTAAAGAACAGCGTTCGTTCTATCAACAAGATTCACAACCTCAGATCGAATCCGAGTACGGATCAACGGAAAGTTGGAGTCTGATGGACGTCGGGGCCCAAGGCCGAGGATCGCGCCCTAACGGGTGAGCGACCGTCCTGACGCTAACGACACGCCGGGCAGAGGCCGCGGGCTTCGAGCGTCACCGTGCGCACGGCGTAGCCGGCGGTTTTGGCGGCGGCGAACTGGGCCGAGAAGTCGGGCTCGAACTCTTGCGCCGCCCCGCAGCATTCGCAGATCAGGAAGGCCGCCCGGTGGCCGGCGCCTTCCATGCGGCAGGGCACATAGGCGTTCAGGCTCTCGATACGGTGGGCGAAGCCGAGGCGTTCGAGAAACTCAAGGGCGCGATAGACGGTGGGCGGCTTGGCCGGCTCGCCGTCCGCGCCATAGGCGGCGATCAGGTCATAGGCCTTCATCGGCCCATCGGACTCCAGAAGCAGCTCAAGGACGCGGCGGCGCGGCGGGGTCAGCCGTTCTCGCGTGCGTTCACACTGCGCCTGGGCGGCGGCGACGGCGCTCGCCAGGGCGGCGCCTTCGAGGCCCGGCTGCGCACTTTCGGTGTGGTGACACTCGGCTCCCATGCAGACCAGCTAAACATCTCTCTTTTTCGGCGCAACAGGCTTGACGTCTCGTTATGTTATTTCATAACGCTGCGGTTCAGTTTCAAGAACGGGGCGCCGCCATGCGTAAATCCATCCTTCTCGCTTCCGCCGCCCTGCTGGCGGCGGCCGGCCCGGCCCTGGGTCAGACCGCCGGGCGACCGACCAGCGTGTCGGAGGTCGTGGTCACGGCGGCCCCCTATGTGGTCTCCCTCGACTCGGTCACGACCAGTGTCGATGTGCTCGACCGCGATGATCTCGACACCGCGCCGGCCGCCGGTCTTGGCGAGGTGCTCAGCAACCTGCCCGGCGTGCGCTCCAGCTTCTTTGGGCCGGGCGCCAGCCGCCCGGTGATCCGCGGCCTGGCCGGGCCCCGGGTCCTGGTCCTGACCAACGGGGTGGGCATGGTCGACGCCAGCGCCCTGTCGCCGGACCACCAGGTGGCGGTCGATCCCCAGGAGGCCAAGCGGATCGAGGTGCTGCGGGGCTCCGCCGCCCTGGCCTATGGCGGCTCGGCCATCGGCGGGGTGGTCAATGTGATCGACGACCGCATCGCCGAGACCCCGGTGGAGGGGATCGAGGGCCGGGTCATGGGGGCGCTCTCCAGCGTCGACAGCGGCGAAACGGCCTCGGGGGCGATCAAGGCCGGCCTCGGCCCCTGGGTGTTCAGCCTCGACGCCCTGCGCCGCGAGAGCGACGATTATGACGTTCCCACCCTGCCCGAATCCCGCCGCCAGATGGCGTCTGAGGGCGAGGAATTTCCCGGCAAGCAGGACAGTGTGGTGGAGAACACCGCCGTCACCCTCGAGTCCTATGGCGCCGGCGTCTCCTATGTTGGCGACCGGGGCTTCCTCGGCGTGGCGGTGAAGCAGACCGACACCCGCTATGGCGTGCCCGGCCATGCCCATGAGCATGCCGACGAAGACCATGATCACGATGAGGACCACGAAGACGAGGATCACGACGAGGAAGCCGGCGCCGAAGAGGGCGTGCGGATCGACCTGACGCAGACCCGCTATGATCTGCGTGGGGGCCTCGACCTGGCGCTCGGTCCGTTTGAGAAGCTCCGCTTCGCCGGCGGCTATGCGGACTATGAACATGTGGAGATCGAGGATGGCGCACCGGCCACCCGCTTCCTCTCCGAGGGCTGGGAAGGCCGGCTGGAGCTGGTTCAGGCCGAGCGCGAGGGCTGGCAGGGCGCGGTCGGCGTCCAGGCCCTGACGCGGGACTTCGACGCCCTGGGCGAAGAGGCCTATGTGCCGGCCGTGGAAGATCGGAAGCGCGTCGGGGAGGGAAAGGGTGTAGATCTTGGTTGGCGTCGTATCATTAAAAAAAAAAGACGGAGGTAACGTTCAAGCAATCGCAGACACACGCCTGACATGATGACT
>CALEOQ010000100.1 GCA_937910255.1 uncultured Caulobacteraceae bacterium
GAGGCGACAGGTGTGCTAGCGTGTGGTAGTGGCGCGCGGAGGGTTTTTTTTTTTCAAGCAGAAGACGGCATACGAGATTACGACGTGGCTGGAGTTCAGACGTGTGCTCTTCCGATCTGGGTCCGCTTGGCCGCCCGCGCCTGGCCCGGAGACGGGCCGGCCAGGGCGAAGCCGAAGCCCGCCACGACGATGAAGCCAAGCACGGCGGCCAGGATGGTGAGCAGGGTGGCGCTCATTCGGCGGCGTCCAGGGCTTCAGCCAGTTCGCGCTCCAGACCGTAGTAGCGGGCGCGGTCCCAGAACCGGGGACGGGCGATGCCTGTGGAGCGGTGACGTCCCACCACCCGGCCCTCGGCATCCTCGCCGGTGATCTCATAGACCATCAGGTCCTGGGTGATGATCACGTCGCCTTCCAGGCCGACCACCTCGGTGACATGGGTGATCCGCCGCGAGCCATCCCGCAGGCGGGCGGCCTGGATGATGACATCGATCGAGCCGACGATCATTTCGCGGATGGTCTTCGAGGGCAGGCCGTAGCCACCCATGGTGATCATGGATTCCAGACGGCTGACCGCCTCGCGGGGGCTGTTGGCGTGCAGGGTGCCCATGGAGCCGTCGTGGCCGGTGTTCATGGCCTGCAGCAGGTCGAAGGCCTCAGGCCCGCGGACCTCGCCGACGATGATCCGCTCCGGACGCATCCGCAGGCAGTTCTTCACCAGGTCGCGCATGGTGATCTGGCCCTGGCCCTCCAGGTTGGGCGGCCGGGTTTCCAGGCGCACCACGTGCGGCTGCTGCAGCTGAAGCTCGGCGGCGTCTTCGCAGGTCACCACCCGCTCGGTCGGGTCGATGAAGGCCGTCAGCGTGTTGAGCAGGGTCGTCTTGCCCGAGCCTGTGCCGCCGGAGATCAAGATGTTGCACCGGCAGGCGCCGATCACGCCCAGCACCCTGGCGCCTTCGGAGGTGATGGAGTCGTACTCCACCAGGTCCTTCATGGTCAGCTTGTCCTTCCGGAATTTCCGGATGGTCAGGGTCGGGCCGTCCAGGGCCAGCGGCGGAGCGATCACATTGACCCGGCTGCCGTCGGGCAGGCGGGCGTCGCAGATCGGCGAGCTTTCGTCGACCCGGCGGCCGACCTGGCTGACGATCCGCTGGCAGATGTTCATCAGCTGGGAATTGTCGCGGAAGCGCACATTGGTCAGCTGAACCTTGCCGCCCACCTCGATGAACACCCGGCTGGCGCCGTTGACCATGATGTCGGCGATGTCGTCCCGGGCCAGCAGGGGCTCGAGCGGGCCATAGCCAAGGACATCGTTGATGATGTCCTGGACCAGGGTCTCCTGCTCGGAGATCGACATGGAGACGTTCTTGATCGCCACCAGTTCGGCGACGATGTCGCGGATCTCCTCGGCCGCCGCCTTGGCGTCCAGCTGGGCGAGCTGGGCCAGATCGATGGTGTTGATCAGGGCGTTGAAGATCGTCGTCTTGGTGGCGTGGTAATAGTCCGACTGCTCGCGCACCACCTGGGTGGCGGGCGCCGGGCCCTGGGCGGCGCGCAGCTGTTCGAAGCCGCTGGTGGCCTTGGGGCCAGCCTCGGCCTTGGGGCGAGTCGGCGCCGACGGGGCCGCCGGCGGCTCGCTGCGCTGGGGCCGGGTGGCGATGGGCGCGGCCGACTTGGCCGGCGGCGGCGCAGAAGAGCCGGCCGGCGCAGGCGCCTTGGACGGCTGCGTCCTTTGCGGCGCGGGGGCTTCGGCCTCGGCGGAGCGCTTCCCGAACATGACTATTTCCGCCGGAACAGGCCGGACAGAAGCGAGGACTTCTGCGGCGCCGGGGCTTCACGACGGCTGATCTGCTGGGCGAGTTCGGCCAGGGCTTCGGTGGTCTTGCCCCGCGGGGCGACCTCCGCCAGCATCTGACCGTTATTGGCCGCCTGGCCAAACAGCTTGGGCTCGAAGGGCAGCACGAGAGCCGGAACCAGGTCGAGGGCCTCGCCGAAATCCTTGACCGGGATTTCCGGACGGCCGGGCACGCCCACCTGGTTGAGGATCAGCCGCGGCGCCGCATCATTGGGCCTCGCCCGGCGGACGAGGTCGACGAGGTTCTTGGCGTTACGCAGGGAGGCCAGGTCCGGGGTCGCCACGATCACCAGATCGTCGGACGACAGCAGGATCCGGCGTTTCCAGGCGGTCCAGACATGGGGCAGGTCGAGGACCACGAAGGGGGCGGCCCCGCGGATCTTCTGGGTCACCTCCTCGAAGGCGTCAGCCGAAATGTCATAGTCCTGGTCGAGCGAGGCCGGGGCGGCGAACAGGCTGAGCCGGTCGGTGCACCGGGCCATCATCCGGTCCATCAGCACCGGATCGAGGCGGTCAGGCTCGCCCAGGGCGTCGGCCACCCCCTGCAGCGGGTCCTGGTTGAAGTCGAGGCCGGCGGTGCCGAAGGCGAGGTCGAGATCGACCAGCACGGCGTTGGCCGCCAGCCGCTCGGTGATGGCGTGGGCGACGTTGTGGGCGAGGGTCGAGGCGCCGACCCCGCCCTTGGCGCCGCAGAAGGCGATCTGCCGGCCCACGAAGGGCGCGCTGGGATCGGCGTAGAGGCCGGCGATCGACCGCACGAACTGCAGCGGCTTCATCGGCGGGACGAGATATTCGCTCACCCCTCTGCGCATGAGTTCGCGATAGAGGGCGATGTCGTTGGCCGCCCCGATCACCACCACCTTGGAGCCGGGGTCGCAAACCTCGGCGAGCTTGTCGAGGTGCGCCAAGAGCTGGGCGCCGCCTTCGCAGCACTCCACCACCAGCAGGGGCGGGGTCGGCTGGTTCTGATAGGCGGTGACCGCCGCCCCCAGGCCGCCCTCGCGCACCGTGACCGTGGCCCGCTCCATGCGGCGGTCCTTGGCGGCGTGTTCGATGAGGTCGGCGGTGCGGTCGCGCTCGGTGAAGGCGTGGATGGTGATCCGCGGCACGGACGTGTCGCCGAAGGCGGCCTCCGCCGAGGCCATCATCTCGTGAACCGGATTTTCGGTGGCCGGCGCAGCGGGCTGACGGCCGCGGGCCGGAGAATCGATCCGCAGCGGATCGGCGGCCACGGCCGCCGTGGGCGGAGGTTCGAGATCGGCGAACGGGTCGCGGCTGGGCGCCGAAAGCGCCGCCGGCGCGCCCCAGGCGTCGTCGCCCGGCGCGCCGAAGTCATCATCGGCGTCGAACTGGAGATCGAAGGGGTCTGGTCCGGGACTCGCGCGCATCAGGCCCTTACCTCACGGCCTGGGAGACGAGACCCGTGGAGCGGTCATCGGTTTCGGTCGAGGTGATTTCGCCCTCACGGTACCTGGCCAGAACGTCGGCCCGGCGGGCGGCGTCCGGGGCGTCCATGGCCCGCGGCCCGACCAGGTCGGCGGGATTGGCGATCTGGGCGGCCAGGTTGGCGGTGACCGCGCAGCCGAAGTTGGCCGAAACCTGATTGTTCCAGCTGCTGCTGAGATTGTCCCAGCTCTCCCCGCAGTCGGGGACCTGCGCCTCATAGCGGAGATAGCCGACGATCATCGGCGCCGGCGCCGCGCCCGTCGCATCATAGCCCACCACCTGGATGGCCGCCGGCGGCGCCCCCTGGGAAATGAGAAAGGCGCGCACGCTTTCGCCCATCCGATAGGCGGCTGCGGAGTCCACGCCGCTGGTCGGCGCCTGGATGCGGATGGCGCCGCCATCGGCCGCGCGCCAGCCGGCCACCAGGCCCGCCAGCGCGTCGGCCTGGGGACCGGAGACGCCCTGCGCATGGATCGCCAGCAGGACCTCTTCGGGGCGCGGGGTCACCTGGGCGCGATACTGGTCCAACGGGGTGACGGGTTTGGCCACCGCCCCCTCGCGGGGCGGCGCCGAGGCGCAGGCGGCGAGGCCGGCGGCCAGGGCCAGGGGCATGAAACGACGCAGGGGGCGGGTCATGGCGGCGCTCACTCGATCACATAGCCATAGGGGCCCTGGTAGGCCGGCGCGCCGGGCGGCTGCGGCTTGGCCTTGTAGGCGCGGTTGAGGCGCCCCAGGAGGATGGTTTCCGGATCCGACGCGATCTTCAGGCCGTCGGCCGGGGTCTGCAGCTTATCCGGCGAGGTGGGCTGGACCAGGTAGGGGGTGACGATGATCACCAGCTCGGTCTCACCCTGCAGAAAGTCCCGCGACCGGAACAGCGTGCCGAGCACCGGCAGGTTGGTCATGCCCGGCAGGGAGTCCACCGCCTGCTTGGTCTGTTCGCGCAACAGGCCCGCGATCATCATGGCGCCCCCTGAGGGCAACTCGACCATGGTCTCGGCGCGGCGCACGCTGAGCGCCGGAATCACCAGGGCGGGCGCGCCCGTGCCATTGCTGACCGTGAAGGACCCCTCATTGGTGAGCTCGGAGACCTCGGTGGAGATCCGCAGGGAGATACGCCCCCCCGACAGCACCACCGGCGTGAAGCCCAGGCCGACGCCGAAGGGCTTGAACTCGATGCTGATGCGGCCGGTGTCGTCCTGACCCACCGGCACCGGGAACTCGCCGCCGGCCAGGAACTTGGCGGCCTCGCCCGACACCGCCGTCAGGTTGGGTTCGGCCAGGGTTCGGACCAGGCCCACCCGTTCGAAGGCCTCGATCATGGCCTCGGCCTGGTTCAAGCCGGGATCGCCGGCGAGGCCTTCCTTGATGGTCGCCGTATCCGAGTTGCCGCCGTTGCGCACGACAACATCGCAGAGTTCGTCCGGCGCCTCCACCCAACCGCAGGGACGCTGCATGATGGGTTGCTTAGTCGTGTCTAGGTTGTAGCCCCCGGTGAGGCCGCCGATCAGGCCGCCGTTCACCGCGAAGGAGGCGGCGTTGTTGAACATATACTGGGGTTCGCCCAGCTGGTTCAGAACCGCATTGGTGTTGAAGCCGAGCTGCTTGATGACGGTGCGCTGCACTTCGACGATGCGCACCTTGAGCATCACCTGGTCCTTGCCGGCGATGGACAGCATGTTCAGCACCTGATCGAGCTCGGCCACCGCCGCCCGGGCGATCTGCAGCGCCTTGTCGGCGTCCGACAGACTCATCACCTCACCCGACAGGATCAGGCTGTCGTTCATGGCGTCGACCCGCACAGATCGGAAGAGCACACGTCTGAACTCCAGTCACGTCGTAATCTCGTATGCCGTCTTCTGCTTGAAAAAAAAAACCTCACACACAACCACTACCAACCTACATCACACACTCGCGCCACCACGCCCGTCACCCACTACCACACCC
>CALEOQ010000101.1 GCA_937910255.1 uncultured Caulobacteraceae bacterium
TCTCCTCTCCTACGAGCGGGTGATTGCCCAGGTGCCGGGGGACGCCTACGAACTGCCCCTCGCCGCCCTGGCGCAGGCGGCCCAGGCCAGCCCGAGTCTCGTCAACCACATCGTCAGCTTCGCCCAAGCCTCTCTGATCCAGTCCGCCCAGACCACGGCCTGCAATGCGGTCCATAGCGCCGAGCAGCGCATGTGCCGCTGGCTGCTGATGTCTCAGGATCGCCTGGGGTCTGACCTTCTGCCGCTGACCCAGGAACACCTGTCGATCATGCTCGGCGTCCAGCGGACGACGGTGACCGCCATCGCCAAGGACCTGCAGGGCCGAGGGCTCATCCTCAACGGTCGCGGGCGTATCCGCATCATCGATCGCGAAGGTCTCCAGCGGGTTGTCTGCGAATGCTATGAGGCGCTGGAGGCCGGCGTCGCCCAGATGGTGGGTTTCAGACCCGCGGAGCAGGCGGGCTGAAAAACAGCCGCCGCCCGCTTAGATGTCGCTGGCCGTCGCCTCCACGGTCAGGACAAAGACCTCTTCCTGCGCCGCGTTGGTGACCAGAACCCGGGCCGGTCGCCCGCGCCACAGGTGCTGCTCCATCATCGGCAGCATTTCGCACAGCAGCCTCAGGGCTGCGTGGCGCGCCGCAGCGTCGTTCTCGTAGTCGGAGCCCTGCTCATCAACCACGCGACGCCCGTTCTCGGCGTGAAAGTAGTAGCGGGCCATGGGCGCTCCGGGCTTTCGCCGGCCGCGTCAGGCGGCGTGGCCAGCCTCAACCCGGTAGGGGCGGCGGGTGTTCCGCCGCCGCCCGAGCCCGTCAGTTTCCGGCCAGCTTGATGGCCACTCGACCATGCACGTCAGCGGCTTCCGGCGTCATGATCTCGTCGAAATCGGACAGTTCGTAGACGGGGCGGATCTCGATCTCGCTGGGTCCCGGCATGGGATTGGGGCACCGCTTCACCCAGGCGATGGCCTCGTCCATGTCCTTGACCTCCCAGAGCCAGTAGCCGGCCACCACTTCGTTGGTCTCGGCGAAGGGCCCGTCCATGACGAGCCGGCTGGTTCCGTCGAACCTGATCCGCTTGCCCTTCGAGGTGGGCTTCAACCCGTCGCCGCCCAGCAGGATTCCGGCGTCCGCCAGCGCTTCGTTGAAGCGGCCCATTTCTTCCAGCAGCTCGCTGGGGGGCATGACGCCGGCCTCGCTGTCGTCCGTCGCCTTCACAAAGACCATCACCCGCATCTTGTCCTCCATCGGAATCGCACATCCAGGCCGGGGGCTTCCGGCCGGTCTTCCGAAGGACGATCGGCCGCGGCTGAGGCCGACATTTCTGCGCCGCGCGATTTCAGTCGTCCTTGGCGTCGTCCAGGCTGACGGCGTTTTGCACAAGGTCTCGCCAGGTCGGATCGGTGTCATCGACCAGGTCCACATCCTCCAGCAGGGCGACCGCGGAGTCCCCGTCCGGCAGGATCAGGCCGAGCACCTCCATGGTCTCGCCGTCCGAGCCCACATGGGATTCCGCCTGCACGGCCACGGCCGCCTGCGCG
>CALEOQ010000102.1 GCA_937910255.1 uncultured Caulobacteraceae bacterium
TTTTTTTTTTTTCAAGCAGGGGCCGGCAGCCGCGATAACGCCGTGACTGGAGTTCAGACGTGGGCTCTTCCGATCGGCCGTGCAGGCCGCCGACGGCGCCCTGGTGGTGGGCGACAGTCACCACGACGCCGCCACCCCCGACCCCTTCGCCAGCCAGGCGGTGGACCAGCTGATCCTGGACGAATGGCGCGCCGCCACCGGACGGGCGGCCCCGCCGGTCCTGCAGCGCTGGACGGGGACCTATGCCCGGGGGCCAGACGGCGGCCTGATCGAGGCGCCCCATTCCCACGTGCGTCTGGCGCTGATCACCGCCGGCAACGGCGCCTCCACCGCCTTCGCCTTTGGCGAGGAGGTGATCGCCGACCTTTTCGAGGAGACTTCCCCTTCATGACCTCCATCCGCGACTGTTTCGACATGGTGGTGTTCGACTGGGCCGGCACCATGGTCGACTTCGGCAGCCGGGCCCCGGTCCTGGCCCTGGTGGAGGCCTTCGCCGCCCTCGGGGTGAGCGTCGAAGAGGCCGAGGCCCGCCGCGACATGGGGCGCGCCAAGGCCGACCATGTCCGCGCCATGTTCGAACAGCCAAGGATCGCCGCGGCCTGGAGATCGACCCAGGGCGGGGCGCCGGATCAGGCCGCCGTCGACAGGATCATGGCTGCGCTGCAGGCGCCGATGATCCGGCTGGCCGCCGAGACCGCCCAGTTGACGCCGGGGGCGGCGGAGACGGCGGAACACCTACGGGGCCAGGGCCTGAAGATCGCCTCCTGCACCGGCTACACCCGGGAGATGATGGGGGCCATTCTTGGCCGTGCGGCGGCGCAGGGCTACGCCCCCGACCTGGTGGTCTGCGCCCATGAGACGCCCGAGGGGCGCCCCTCGCCTCTGATGATCTACAAGGCCTGCGCCGACCTCGGCGTGTGGCCTCTGTCGCGGGTGGTGAAGGTGGATGACGCCGAGGTGGGCGTCGCCGAGGGACGCAACGCCGGGTGCTTCACGGTGGGCCTGGCGGCGTCGGGCAATATGGTCGGGCTGAGCGCCGAGGCGCTTGCGGCCCTGGATCCCGCGACGCGAAAGGCCCTGGTGGCCGAGGCCGGCGCGCGTCTGCGGGCGGCCGGGGCCGACCTGGTCATCGACACCGTGGCCGATCTCATCCCGGCGCTTGAGGCCGAGGTCGCCCGGCGCGCTTCAGCCTGACGAAACCAGGCCGATCAGCAGATCGCGGTAGGCCAGCAGGGGGGCGATCGTGACGCCCTCCGCCTTTCCCCGTTCATCATAGCGACGCAGCTTCACAGCGGCGTCGAAGGCGGGCAGGGCTTCGAAAGCCTCCGCCTCGGCCGGGCTCATCGGGCCGCCCTGGAGCTGGAGGCTTTGGGCTGAAGCCGGACTCAACCCCGCGACATAGTCGGGCTCGCGCGCGGCGAGATAGCGCTTGGCCTCGACGTGCAGGCGGACCGGCTCCGTGACCTTGGGCCCGAAGCCCTGGGCGAGCCAGGCGGCGCCGATCCTCTCATGCAGGGCGTCGATCCCTCGCTCGGCCGCGTCCTCGCCGTGTTTCTGCAGCAGATGGCCGATGTCATGCAGCAGGGCGGCGGCCAACAGCGCGTCGGGCTGGCCATCGCGCCGGGCATGGTCGGCGGTCTGCAGGGCGTGGTTCAGCTGGGTCACGGCCTCGCCATAGTGGTCGCCGCCCAGCCGATCGAAGAGGTCGAAGATGGAATCGATGAAGGCGTCGGGCGAGGCGATGGCGGTCATGACAGGTCCCCAGGGGTAGCGTGCTGGACTATACCAAACTGCGCCGCCGAGCAGGGATCATTCTCAGCGGCGCGGGGCGGTCGATACCTCTACCGAGGCGACAGCAGGTTCGGGTCGATGAACTGGCGCGGAAGGCCGGGACCTTCGAAATAGGCCCCCAGCCAGGCGCCGCCGCCGCCGTTGAACCATTCGACCCGGATGGGATGTCGGCCCGCCTCCAGGCTGATGGACCCGCGCGCGGTGATCACCCCATGATCGCCGTCATTATCGACCACCGCCCGCTCGCCAATATAGAGCTTGCTGCCGTCGTCCGAGGCCAGAGAGAAGTGGTAGGTCCCAGGGGTGGCGATCGTCAGGACGCCCTCGAACACCACCGCGACGTCGCCGTCCCGGGGGAGGGGCAGGTCCTTGAGGGACATCTCGTAGGTCATGCCCGACGTGGTCGGCGTCAGGCGGGAGAAGTCCGGCAGCCGCACCGCGCCCTCGGGCAACAGATAGGTGCTGTAGGCGACGCCTTTCGGCGCGGACCCCTGCAGATCAAGGATCCGGAACTGCCCCGTGGCCGGAATGCTGACCGGCTGGCCGTCCACAAACAGGGTCGCCCTCACCAGGGTGTTGCGGCGGATTTCGACGGGCCCGTCATAGAGGGGGGAGGCCGCCGTGGGGATGGCGTTGTCCAGGGTGTAGCGGATTTCGCCGACCCCGTTGGGGTTCTCGATGGTCATCTGCGCGGTCTGGTCGACGAATAGACCGCCGGCGGGGTCGTTCCCCACCGCGACGGGGGTGATCACCGGCGAGGCGTAGAAGCTGCTGGTCCTATAGGCCTGCTTCGGCGTCGGTTCGCCCTTGAGGGCCGGCTTTACCGGGCGGCCAAGCCAGGCGTAGGGGATGTCCGCGCCGAGCAGCCAGACCGCCGTAGCCGGCGTGTCGAAGGTGTTGATCGGCAGGTCCAGCGGCTGACCCGCCCTGACGCCCTTGCCGTAAGCGATCCAGGGGATTTCCAGCTCGGCGAGGGTTTCGCCCCCGTGCCCCTTGCCCACGCCGCCGTGGTCAGAGGTGATGATGAACACGGTCTCGTCGAGGATGCCGGCCTCGGCCGCGGCCTGACGGATCTGGGCGATCAGGCCGTCGGCCTTGGTCACGGCGGCATAGTATTTGGCCGTCCCGTGGCCATAGGCATGGCCGGCGTGGTCCACATGATCGAGATGCACGAAGAGGAAGGCCGGGCGCTTGGCCTTGATATAGTCCACCGCCAGAGCGGTGGTGGCGTCTTCGTCCTTCCCGTTGGCGTCATAGTCAACGAACTGGTGGTCGTAGAGATGGCCGAAGCCGTCCCAGTCATAGATGGAGCCGATCTCCCAGTCGGGGTGCTGGTCGGTGAGCACCTGGAAGATGGACGGGAAGTACCCCCCTGAGCCGGTGACGGAGGTGGGGAAGTTGAACTCGCCGACCTTCCAGTCATTGCTGGTGACCCCGTGCTGCTCGGGTCCGGCGCCGCCGATCATCGACGCCCAGTTGGCGCCGCTGGTGGTGGGCAGGACGCCGCGCGCGTGCAGGCTCCAGGCGCCCTGCGCCATCAGCTGATCGAGGGTGGGCGTGTCGGCCGTCCGCACCCCGTCGGGGCTTAGGCCATCCACGCCGATGATGATCACGTGGTTCGCCCGGCGGGGCGTCGCGGCCGGCGCGCTGGCCGCCTGAGCCAAGGTGGTGACCGGGAAGCTGAGGCCGGCCAGACCGGCGGCCAGGGCGAGGAGCAAGGGCAGGCTCCGGATCGAGGTCTTCACGATACGCTCCATGGGTCTGTGGCGGGTTGGGAGGGTTCGATCCCGTCCGGGCGCAGCCCGCAATCAGGCCGATCACAGCGAAATCGACGGGGGTGTGCCTGGCGGGATAAAGCCGTCTCTGGTCTGGACCAAATATCTAGGCGGCTTGAGCGACGGTTTCATGAAAAGGTGGACCCGCGACCTCGCGCCTTGACGGGGCGCATCAGAGAACCCAGTCACCTCCAGGATGAGAATGGCGAGCAACGCCCCTGCATCGAGATCCGATGGCCTGCACTATCTCAGCCTGCGCGACGCCATCGCCGCACGCATCACCGCAGGCGACCTGAAACCCGGCGACAAGCTGCCCTCCGAACGGCGCCTGCAGGAGGATCTGGGCGTCGCCCGGGGGACGGTGCGCGAGGGGCTGTTCCAACTGGAGGCCGAGGGCGTCATCTATCGCCGCGACCGCAGCGGCTGGTACGTCTCGCCGCCGCCGGTGGTCTATGACCCGACCCGGTGGGAAGGCTTCATGTCCTATGTGGAGGCCCAGGGGCGAATCCCTGCCACCGAAACCATCGCCGCCAATGAGGTGGCGGCCGACCCCCTGCTCGCCGATGTGTTCTCACGACCGCCAGGCGCGCCGCTCTATGTGATCCGCCGACGCCGCTATGTGGATGGGCGCGCTGTGCTGGTGGAGCGGCTGGTGGTCGATGCGGCCCTGGCGCCTGACCTGCTGCGGTTTTCCTTCGACCAGTCGCTGACCAGCATCCTGAAGACCGAATACGGGATCACCGTCGCCCGCAATCAGGTCAGCATGCAGCCGTGCGCCCTCACCGGTTTCGAGGCCGAGGCCCTGCGGGTCAAGTCCGGGCTGCCGGGGTTGGCGGTCCAACGCCGCAGCTACGACGCCCAGGGCCGGGTGGTGGAATATGACCATGAACACTGGCGCCATGACTCCGTGAGGATCAGCGTCGACACCCGGGTCCGCTAAGGCCTGAGGGGATCAGGACCAGCGCAGGGCGCCAGGCCCGCCGCCGGCCGGGTCCGAGAACGAGGCTTGGCCGTCCTCGATGTGGCCGGCCAGGCGCCAGATCTGCCCTTCGGTCTCACATTTCAGATCATACCAGCCGTAGCTGCCCGCGAGGTCTAGGGGGAGTACGCGACGCTCTCCGGCGTCGAGCTGCACCGTCTGGGGCGGGGCGCCATAGGCCTGGTCGCTGATCGTTAGGACGAGGGGGGCCGAATGGAGGTTTTCAAACTGCAGACCAGGGGCTCCGCCCACCATCTCAACGCCGACGGAGAAGGCCAGGCCTGCGCTGATCAGGCGTCGGTGAAAGCGGTTGGGTCCGAGGATGAACAGGTCCGCCGCCGCTCCTGATCCCGGAAGCGGATGCGGCAAGGCCTGTCCGGCGCCAACCGTGTAGCGGCTCGGGACCTGATCAAGATCGGCCATGTCCCAGACGTGGAACACCGCCGCCCGCTCGGCCGATTGATTGGTAAGCCAGAGGGCCGGCTCTCCGTCCGTCAGCCGCAGGCGGGCGCCGAGATGATAGGGCGTCGGGCGTCGCCGCCGGACCCCGGTTTCCTGCACGGGTGCGGCGACCTCCGCGGGAAGCGGCGGCGAGACCTCCTCCAGATCGGCGGCGCGTCCCGACAGGGCCGAGGTGGCGGGCAGGGCGGCCATGAAGTCGATCTGATCTGGGGCGCTGAAGTCGAAGCACGAGGTCAGGTCGCCGCAGACCGCGCGCCGCCAGGCGCTGATGTTCGGCTCCCGCACCCCGAAGCGGGCTTCCAGAAAGCGCAGGATGCTGGTGTGGTCGAACACCTCTGACGCCACATGGCCGCCGCGGCTCCAGGGAGAGACCACATACATCGGCACGCGCATGCCAAGACCATAGGGCCGCCCGAGAAAGGCCTCGTCGTCGGCCCCCTGACCAATCAGGTGGTACTCATCGTCGGCCGGAATGGTGGACGCCCCCAGGGCGCGGCCCGCCATCCGCGTGGGCGGCGCGGGTGGCGGCACGTGGTCGAAGAAGCCGTCGTTCTCGTCGAAATTGATCAGCAACACCGTACGGGACCAGACGTCCGGATTGGCGGTCAGCGCATCCAGCACCTGGGCCGCATAGTCCGCGCCCTGGAGGGGGCTCGAGACGCTCGGATGCTCTGACATGGCCGCTGGCGCGATGATCCATGAGACCTGCGGCAGGCGGTCGGACAACACATCCTGCTTGAGCGCGTCGAGGGTGCGGGTGGTCATGGTGCGGCGGGTCAGCAGCGCGCCGGCGCCGGCGGCCATGCCGTGGGCGCGACGATAGGCTTGGAAGCCGACAAGGGGGTTGTCGGTGAAGTTGTCGGCCATGTCCTGGTAGATCTGGAAGCTGACCCCCGCCGCCATCAGGCGCTCCGGATAGGTGGCCCACAGATAGCCGCCGTGACCAAGGGGATCGCCCTCAAGGGTGTCATAACCGTTGTTGATGGCCGGGCCGTTGGCGCGCCCCAGCGGGTCGTGGGTCCCGCTCCAGATATAGAGCCGGTTGGGATTGGTGCTGGTGTGCAGGGCGCAGTGATAGGCGTCACACAGGGTGAAGGCCTCGGCCAGGGCGAACTGGAAGGGCAGGTCCTGGCGGGCGAAATGCGCCATGGCCTGGTTCTGCTTGAAGCGCGGCCACTGCCCCATGCGGCCATTGTCCCAGGCGGCCTGGCCGTCGGTGAAACCGTGCGGCGTGCCCTGGGGGCGGTAGAGCCGGAAGTCCTCAGCGGTGTCGAGCCGGAACGGCGTGATCAGTGACGGCCCGCCTTCGGCGTTCGCGGCCGGCTGAACGAGGACTGTCCTATCCGGCGCGTTGGGCAGCGGCGGCGCTGGGGCGGCGAAGCGGTCGCCCAGGCCGGTCACGCCGCGCAAGGCGCCGAAATAGTGGTCGAACGACCGGTTCTCCTGGGTGAGGATCACCACATACGCCACATCCATCAGACTGCCGGTTCGCCGGTGGGGGGCGATGTCCAGGGCGCGCGCGATGGCTGGCGTGAAGGCCGCCGCCGCCCCCGCCGTGGCGGTCATGGCCCGGATGAAGCTGCGACGGTCCTGCATCATCAGCTGGCTCATTGGGTTGTGGCTGCATGGAGCGGGCAAGGTGAACAGGCCTCGCCCAGGCGATTTGGACTAGACCAGAATAGTGCGACTTTCCTTGGAGCTGCTGGCGTCTCCGTCGGCGATGTGGATCCGCGTCTCGGCCTGGGCGGCGGCCTCCAGCACGCTCGTCGGCGGCGCCTCGTCGGTCACAAGGTCCTGGACCTCGCGAAACGAGGTGACCTGCATGAAGCCGGACTTGGCGAACTTGCTGTGGTCGGCCAGCACGACCACGCGGCGCGCATGCCCCAGCAGGCTTTGCTTGAACGCGGCTTCGTCCGGGTCGAAGTCCAGAAAGCCGCGGGCGGCGTCGACCGCGCCCATGGACAGGATGGTGAGGTCCGGGGCGAACCGCTGGCAGAAGGCCTGGGCCTCCGGGCCGAAGGCGGCGTTGTGGATCGGATTGATCTGCCCGCCGGCCAGCAACAGCCTTTGACCGGGATTGCCGAGGACCTCGTGGGCGATTTCCACGCTGTTGGTCACGATGGTGAGGTTTCGCATTGCGGCGAGATTGCGGGCCAGCCAATGGCAGCTGGTGCCGGAATCGATCAGCAGCGTCATGCCATCGGTGACCAGTTCGGCCGCCTTGCGGGCGATGCGCTGTTTGGCTGCGGCGTTCTCCCTCAGGCGGATGCGATAGGGCGCCTCTATCTTGTGGCTGGTCGCCGACAGGCCGCCATGCACCTTCTGGATGACGCCGCTCTGTTCCAGCTGGCGGGCGTCCCGGCGGATCGTCTCCTCGGAGACGTCAAAGCGCTCCGCCAGCTCCGACACCGTCCAGAAGGCCCGCTCGTCCAATAGCCTGAGGATCTCGGCGAGCCGGGGACCCTGGCTCAACTGCTTCATATCCTTGGTGTTCGCGCGGCTCATGCGACGGCTGGCTATCAGGCCAAATTACCACACACAACCACAAAATTCTCACCTGCGTCCGGCGACGTGACCCCAACGCCACGCCGGGCGCCGGGAAAAGCCACACGAAACCACACGTTTCAACATAGCTCCCTCAAACCGTCACATCACTGAGATGGTCTGCGCCTAAGTCTTTCGCGGCCAGGGGGCGGCGGCGTCGAACAGCGCAGCCCAGGCATTTGAATCATGCCAGTTCGTCGGGGGATAACTCATGTTTAAGCGACACGCGGTTCTGGGCGCCTGCCCGAACCTGAAGAAGCTCTTGCTCGCCACCGTCTCGGTCATGGTCGCCAGCGCTGGCTCCACGGCTCTCGCCCAAGAGGCCGGCGCCAACGAGGTCGATGAGCTGGTCGTCACCGGCTATCGCAAGTCTCTGGGCGAGGCGCGCGACATCAAGCAGGCCTCAGTCATTCAGGTGGACGCCATCGTCGCCGAAGACATGGCGAAATTCCCGGATCTGAACCTGGCGGAGTCGCTGCAGCGCCTGCCCGGCGTGCAGATCACCCGTGAGGCCGGCGAGGGCCGGCGGATTTCGCTGCGGGGCCTAGGGCCGGACTTCGCCCGTGTTCAGCTGAACGGCATGGAGGTGCTGGGCAATGTCGACTCCGCCCAGGACAGCCGCGGTCAGCGCTCCCGCGACCGGGCGTTCGACTTCAACATCTTCGCCTCAGAGCTGTTCTCGCGGGTGGAGGTGGAAAAGACCTTCCAGGCGGCCCAGAAGGAGGGCGGCATGGCCGGCACCGTCGGCCTGTTCACCGGCAAGCCGTTCGACTATGGGCCGGGGAGCAAGGGCGCGGTTTCGCTGAAGCTCGGCACCAATGAATATACCGAGGACGCCCAGCCGCGGGTCGCGGCTCTGTTCAGCCACAACTGGGACGACACGTTCGGCGTCGCCCTCTCGGTGGCCTATAGCGAGCGTGAGACGACCGAGCAGGGTCACAACACCTACAACTATACCAAGCCCAGCGCCGCGACCCTGCAATCCCTGGTCAGCAAGGGCCTCAACATCTCGCAGCTGAGCGCCGCCCAGCAGGCCAAGTTCCTGTCCGGCGACCTCTATTTCGCCGACGGCAATCGGATCTCGTCCTGGAACGCCAAGCAGGAACGCCTTGGCCTGACGGCGGCGGTTCAATGGCGTCCGACCGACGACCTGGAGCTGACCCTCGACGTGCTGCACGGCGAATTCTCCACCCGCCGGGACGAACTGCACCTGGCGACCCGGCCCCTGGCGTCCTCGGGCTCAGTGTCCTTCGACACCCCCGCAGGCGGGGTCTGGCCGGCCCAATTCCAGACGGCGTCGACCATCAACGACCTCGCCTGGGACGGGGACAACTATGTGACGATGACCGATGTCACCGGCACGACCTTCGGCAGCGAGAACCGCCGGTCGCTCAATGAAAACCGTTTCGACCAGGTGGTCCTGACCGGGGAATGGGGGCTGTCTGATCGTCTCACCCTCGATGGCCACGTGGGCTGGGAGAAGTCGACCTACGAAACGCCCTATGACGACAAGCTGTACATGCGGGCCAAGGGCAATCAGGTGGCCAACTATGGCGCCGACGGTCGCTCGGCGTCGTTCAGCACGCCCGGCTGGGACCCGACCGACCCCGCCGGCTACGCCATGGATTCGTTCTACTATCGCGCGTTCAACAATGAATCCGAGCTGCATGAGGCCGAACTGAACGGCCGCTACGAGCTTTCCGACGTCTGGACGCTGCGGGCCGGCGCCGCCTATCACAAGTTCCGGCAGCAGGGCATTGACCTGTTCTACGACGACAACGTCAACGGGACGCGCGCCAAGACCCGCGGCACCTCGGTCGGCGACATCAGCTCTGTGTTCACCAACGAGTTCGGCTCCTGGCTGATCGGCGACTACGCCAAGGCCTTCGCCAAGTACAACGAATACCATCGTCTGGAGCCCAATGCCGACGGGACCGGCGGCGCGCTTCAGGACATCGAGAACGTCTACGAGACCACCGAGGAGACCTTCTCCGGCTTCGTGCAGGCCGACTGGGACAGCGAATTGGCCGGGCGGAGCTTCCGCGGCAATATCGGCCTTCGCGGCTATAGCACCGACACCCGCAGCGTCGGCTGGATCCAGGGCGACAGCTATGCCTATCTCGGCACGGCCGACGTGGAAGGCAGCTATGAGGGCGTCTTGCCGGCCCTGAACACGGTCCTGGAGCTGGCGCCCGACGTGCTGGTGCGCTTCTCCGCCACCCAAAACCTCAATCGTCCCGGCCTGGGGTCGATGGCCGCCGAGGGCCAGGCCTTCCAGGATCCCGACTCCGGCGAGATCACCGCGTCGCGGGGCAATCCCAACCTCAAGCCCTATAAGGACACCACCCTCGATTTTGCGGTGGAGTACTATTTCGGCCAGGCGGGCCTGCTGTCGGCGAGCGTCTTCCACAAGGACATCGAGAACTTCATCGGTTCAGACCTGCTGGAGAACGTGCCGTTCAGTGAGACCGGCATCCCGTACACCTCGATCCCCGGGGCGACGGCCAGCACGATCGTCGCCGAATTCTCCATGCCGACCAATATTGAAGGCACGAAGAAGCTGACCGGCGTCGAGCTTGCCGCCCAAAGTCAGCTCTCCTTCCTGCCGGCGCCGTTCGACAACATCGGCTTGGTCGCCAACTACACCTATGTGGACGCTGACGAGGCGCTCACCGGCATCTCGAAGTCCAGCTACAACGCCACGGTCTATTACGAGACCGAGCGTTGGGGCGCGCGGACATCCCTCAACCACCGCGACAAGTGGTATAGCGGCCGCAACGACAGTGTGATGAGCGCCAGCACCCGCGGGTTCGAAGGCGGCACATATGTGGACGCCGCGGCCTTCTACAATGTGGCCGACAATCTCCAGGTCACCTTCGACGCGGTCAATCTGACCAATGAGAAGGACACCCAGTTCTGGGGCCAGAACCATTACCTCTATAACCAGAACCAGAGCGGCACGACCTACATGCTCGGGCTCAACTACAATTTCTGACATGACCACCCGCTAGACCATGCGCCCGTCTCCGAAAGGAGGCGGGCGTCGTCGCCGTGGACCAAGTCCCATGATCATCTCGCATCGCCACAGGTTCATCTTCGTCGCCGTGCCCAAGACCGGCACCCATGCGGTGCGCCAGGCCCTGCGCGAGGAGATGGACGAGGGTGACCTCGAGCAGGTGGGGCTGTTCGTCGACAGGCGCTTTCCGTGGGCGGAGCTGGCGGCGATCCGTCATGGCCACCTGTCCCTGCGACAGGTCCGCCCTCATCTGGGGGAGGCCGCCTTCGGCGACTATGTGAAGTTCGCCTTCGTGCGAAACCCCTTCGACCGCTTCGTCTCCTACTGCGCCTTCATGCTGCGTGGGGGCGACCTGTTCCAGCGCAGGCCGCAGGACATGATGCGTCACTTCCTCTTCGGCGCCCCGCCGGAGGATCACATCCTGTTCCAGCCCCAGGCCGCGCTGCTGGTCGATGAGGACGGCCGCACCGTCCTGACCGACCGGATTGGTCGGGTGGAGGACATGCAGGGGTCCTATGATGCGATCTGCGCCCATATCGGCATCCCCTCCCGCCCCCTGGACCGGGTCAATGGCAGCCGCCGCGCCGACTATCGCCAGTACTATGACCCGTCGCTGGCGGACGCTGTCGCCGCCCGCTACGCCCAGGATCTCGACCTGTTCGGCTATGACTTTGAGGGGCCGCGATGAGGAACGCCGCCCTCGGCCTGGCGGCCAATTCGCGCAAGACGACGGGCGTCCGACACCTGGGACCGGTCGACGTCGCCCCCTTGCGCCAGGCGCTGCGGGCCATCCCTGACGAGGTCTGGGAGCTGGAGAACCGGAGCAAGCCCAACAGGTTCGGCGTGCTGGATGAGACCCGGCACATTGTCTTTCGCTTTATTGACGACGCCCGCGACTGGCGCAGATCCCATGACCGGCCGGCCTATGCGTCGTGGCGCGCCCTGTTGGCGCCGGTGCTGGCGCAGGCGGTGGCGGCCTATGGCTATGAGCGCGGCGCCTATCCCCGGGTGATGCTGGCCAGGATGGCGCCGGGCGGGGTGATCCATCCCCATGTGGACGCCAACCCGGCCGCACGCTGGCCGCACAAGATCCATGTTCCCCTCACCACAAACGCCGGGGTGCTCTGCTTCTTCGGCGGCGAGGCGCGCCACTTGCCGGAGGGCGAGGCGGTCGAGGTCGATAACCTCGGTCCGCACTGGGTGCGCAACACGGGCGACACCGACCGCGTCCACCTCATCTTCGAGTACTACGACACCGACCAGCCAGAGCCGCCCTGGCTTGAGCTGCTGCTGAAAGAGGGCGTGAGGGGATGACCGTCGCAGCCCGCGCCATCGACCTTGCCGATCGCGAAGCCCTGCTCCAGGCGGCCCGCGACCTTCGCCTGCGCCAGCAGATTCCAGAGGCGCTGGCCGTGCTGGCGCAATTGCAGGCGAGGCGCCCCCGGTTCAGCCGCCTCTATCAGGAGCGCGGCCACTGCTACGTCCTCCAGCGGGACGCCGCCGCCGCAGTGGAGGCGCTGCAGGAGGCGGTGCGCCTGAACCCGACCCTGCCGGCGAGCTGGGACATGCTGGAACAGCTCTATCGCCTCCTCGGCGACCCGGCGCGGGCGACGGCTGCGGCTCAGCAGTTGGCGATGCTGCGGCGGCTTCCGCCAGAGGTGGTGGCGGCCAACAGCCTCTATGCCGACGGGGATCTCGAGAACGGAAGAGCACACGTCTGAACTCCAGTCACGTCGTTACCACGTATGCCGTCTTCTGCTTGAAAAATAAAACTACAAACCACACCTCTGCACTCCATTCACATGTTACTCTCCTCTGCATTCTTCTTCTCACCACTAC
>CALEOQ010000103.1 GCA_937910255.1 uncultured Caulobacteraceae bacterium
ATCGTGGGTGTGTGCGTAAGGAGGATATTACGAGGGATGAATGAGTGGAGCATCATTATATTTAAGATGGGGCGACAGCGGAGAGCATAACGCAGTCCCATCGCACCGCGAGATCGGGTCGTAGACCGCCGCCAGCGCCAGCAGCCGTCGAACCTGACGCGCGTCCCGGCTGGTCCGCGCAAGCGCCCGGACCCTGGCGGCATCGTAATCCTGGCGAAGCGCGATAGCTGGCATGGCGAAACCCTCCGGTCCCACCATCGAATCCTGCTTCGCCGCTCAGCGGAATCCCCCAGAGTCAGACGCCGCGCCGATTGGTATAAGGCGCTCTCACACCCCTATTTCGCCGCGCCTGAGCCCCAGGAGCTGATCTATGAGGAGATCGAGGCCATCCGGGGGCGGATCGACCAGGCCGACGACTGGAGCGCCTTCGAGGCCAAGCTCGCTGCGCTGGAAACCGCCCGTCAGGCCTATGAACCGAGCGAGGACTAGAGCAGTTTCCAAGCCGCCTGACTCGGGGGGATTCCCTTGAGGCGGCGAGTCTGACTCACGCTGGCTGCCGGTGAGGGAGGCCGGTGGCGATGGGCAAGCCGCTGCCGGTGGATCTTCGGGAGCGGGTGGTGGGGGCGGTCGACGAGGGGCAGTCGCGCCGCAAGGAGGCCGAGCGGTTCGGAGTCAGCATCTCCAGCGCGATCCGCTGGACCAGCCTGCGGCGGCGGACGGGCGAGGTGCAGCCCAAGCGCCAGGGGCGACAAGCGCTCGGGAAGGATCGAGGCGCATAGGCCGCTGATCCTGTCGCTGGTGGCGGCCAAGGCCGACATCACCCTGGCGGAGTTGCGCACGGCGCTCGCCGAGCGGGGCATTGCCGTGGCGATCTCCACGCTCTGGCGGTTCTTTGAGCGTCACCGGATCACGCTCAAAAGAAGACCGGGCATGCTCCGAAAAGCCGCCGCCCGCACCGTCGCCGCCCTCGAACGCGCCATCGTCGAGGCCATCGACACCTTCACCCCCACCGAGTGGGCCAACTACTTCGCCGCCGCCGGATACGATGCGACGTGATCGGAATCTGCTCTAGGCGGGTGGGCGCTTTGTGAACTGCCTGATTCGATCGACCATGTCCGGTCCTGCGCCCTGGCTTCGATAAACCTCGTGCGCCAAGCCGGCCGGCTGTGACAGGCCATCGGTTTCGGTCAGCAGCCGCTTGTTCGCGGCATGGCTGAATGACGAGTTGGTGAGAATTTCAGAGGTGAGGCTGTCCACGGCCGCTTCGAACTCAGCATCGGTCACGCACGCGTTGGCGAGGCCGATGGCCTCGGCTTGCCGTCCTGAATAGGTACGGCAGGTGAACATCATCTCGCGTGCCTTGTAGGTTCCCACCCGGCGCGGTAGCCGCTGGCTGAGGCCCCAGACCGGCGTCAAGGCCCATTTGGCGTGGGTGTCGGCGAATTTGGCGGATTCGGCCGCAAGAATGATGTCGCCAGCCAGGGCAAGCTCCAGGGCGCCGGTGTAGCAATGGCCGTGCACAGCGCAGACGACCGGCGAGGTAAGCTCGGCGAGGCGTTGGATGACATGCGACTGATAGTTAGGCCGGGGAAGTTTCTCGCCCTCGGCGATGTCGCCGAGATCGTGGCCCGCCGAGAAGCACCGCCCGGCGCCGCGCAGCACGACGACGCCAACCGGCGCCGCCTCCAGGTCGGCAACGTGGGCCTCGAGCGCCTTGAACAGATCGACATTCAGCGCGTTGAGCTTGTCCGGCCGGTTCAGCGTCAGCTGGCAGACGCCGTCCAGGTCAGAGCGGAGCACGAGATCATCCATTGAGTTCTATCCGATGTTCTTTTTCAAGGTTGTCGTCCTCTCCCGAAGTCAGGCAGCGGGGGCGTCCATCGCCTCGGCGTCGAAGCGGAACCCGGCGCCCTCCCGCATTATGTATCCCGCCGTCGGCGCCGCGTAGTGAGTGCCGATCACCAGAATGGGTTTGTCGGCCCATTCGGCGAACAGTCGCGCGCGCGTCGCCGCCGCCGCTCTCGGATCGCTGTCGAAGGGCGGCGACCAATGCGGATGGGCCATCTGGCACGGATGGTGGCTCATGTCGCCGGTGATGACCGCCGATTCACCGTTGGACTCGGTCATCACACTGACATGGCCAGGCGTATGTCCGGTGCTGGGCGTGAGCCGGAGGTGGGGCGAGATGCGGTGATCCATTTCGACGAACTCGGCGAGCCCCGCGTCGAGGATGGGCTGTACCGAGTCCGACAGGATCGTTTGCTGTTCCTCGTCGCCTTCTGTGCTCCAGTGGGCGAATTCGGTCTTGCCGAACAGGTAGCGGGCATTTGGAAACGTCGGAACCCATGCGCCGTCCTCAAGCTTGGTGTTCCAGCCCACATGATCCACATGCAGGTGGGTGCAGATCACGGCATCGACACTCTCCTGCGACCAGCCGACCTCGGCCATGGACTGCAGGAAGCCGGTGGCCAACGGCTGTCCACGCAGAATGGACCGGGGTCGATCGTTTCCGATGCAGGTATCCACCACCAGCCGTAGGCCCGGCGCATCCACCAGCAGCGCGTGGATGGACAGCAGCAGCTGATCCTGCTCGTTGACGAAATTCGGGTACAACCACGGGATGGCTCGCAACGCCTCGGGCGTCGCTTCAGCCAGAAAGGGGGCGGCTCGATTGTATGGGATCGGAATCTGGAGTTCCACGATCCGGGTGATCTTCACCGCCCCAACTTGCCAACTCAGCATCGCGGCCTCCCTTTGGTCATGGTCGTGGACCGCATCGCGGCGGAAGAAATCGACGCTGAAAAATTGTCCAACCGCAGCTGACGCTTAAGCCTCTGCTCGCCGCTCGCGGATTCTGCCACGCTCACTCGCTCAGTTGACTGCGGACAGATCGGGCAACCCCAGGATCCGCTTGGAGATGATGTTATTCTGCACTTCCTGGCTGCCGCCATAGATCGTGCTAGCCTTACCGCCCAGCCAGCCGCGCACGGCGTCCAGCTCCGCGGGGGTGAAATCCTCGCCCGCCCAGCCTAGGCCCTGGTGACCCATGATCTCGAGCGTCAGTTCGGCCCGGTCCTGAGTCCAGCGGGTGCCGGCGTTCTTCATGATCGAGGTCGCCGCCGACGGGCCGGCGTTGCCCTTGGCTTCCGCCATCGCCCGCATCGCCGTCTGCTGGAAGGCGCGCCCGTCCATCTCGTTTGAAACGATCCGGGTCCGCAGGTCGCTGTCGGCCAGGCGACCGTGCGCGTCGACGCCGACATAGGCCTTGGCGAGATCTGGAAGGGCCGCAGTGCCGCCGAGGGCGTTTCCCATACTCGAAATGCTGGAGCGCTCGTGCTGCAGGAGCCGCTTTCCGATTGTCCAGCCGGCGTTCAGGGGACCCACCAGATCCTTCTTCTCGGCGCGCGCGTCCGTCAGAAAGGTTTCGCAAAACGGCGAGCTGCCGGCGATCAGCTTGATCGGCCGCACTTCGACGCCTGGCTGGCGCATGGTGAAGAGCACGAAGGAGATGCCTTCATGCTTCTTCGTGGGATCGCTTCGAACAAGACAGAAGCACCAGTCAGCCCATTGGGCACCCGATGTCCAAATCTTCTGGCCGTTGATCCGATAGTGGTCGCCCATGTCCTCGCATCGCGTCTGCAGGGAGGCCAGATCAGAGCCGGCCCCGGGCTCGGAGTAGCCTTGGCACCACTGAACTTCGCCGCGGCAGATCGGCGGAATGTGCTCCAGCTTCTGTTCTTCAGTGCCGTACTCGAGCAAGGTCGGTCCGAACATCATGACGCCCATTCCCCCGATCGGGTTGTAGGCTCCAGCGCGCGAAAATTCCTGGTGGATAACTCGGGCGTGGGCCGAAGAAAGCCCCGCACCGCCGTATTCGGCAGGCCACGTCGGCGTCCCCCAACCCTTTCCGCCGACCGCCTTGCGCCAGGCGACCTGTTCCTCGGTCGGCTGCAGACGCTCTTCAAGCCCGGTCGGATTGCTCAGACCCTTCAAGTCCGAAGGGAAGTTGACTTCGACCCAGGCCCGCACGTCCTGACGAAAGGCCTCGATAGTCTGATCTGCGGCGTCAGCCATTACAAAAACTCCATTGTTTGAAGAGACGCGATCAGTTTCCAACTTGGCTAGAACGGCCACGTTTAGATTACGTAGTTATCAGAAGGCGCTCCTGTATGGTTCCGCCACGTTGTCGTGGCAGATCCAGTTCCATTCCTGCTCGCCCAAGCCCTTGGTGTGCTCTTCGAGCATGGTCTGCGACAAGGGGCAGGTTGAATCGGAACACGGGAAATCGTTCGCCCACATCAGTCGCCGGGCATTGCACATGTCCTTCATCCTGAACGCCACCCAGCCATTCTGGCAGCCGCGAATGCGCCGCGCGCCGTGATCTGCAGTGGGTCTTTGCCGGCGGCGACGACCGGCCCCGTTGGCATCGGCGAGGCTAGTCCTTCGATAACAAAGGCATCGCCGATCTTGTCGAGCCGCTCCATCCGCGGTGCTCGATCACGAAACTTCGGATCGATGTAGTCGACGTAGCAATGTTGCGGCTCGGTAATGTGGGAGTCAGCGGATATGGGCTTCTTCATCATCTTTATCCAAGCCCGCGTCGTTTCAGGGAAGCGTCCTCGCCGCGCCTGCGCTTGTGCGCGCGCAGCATTGACGGATGGCCGCCGCTTCTTGCTGTCTGGTCCAAGCGCGGTCGCTTGGCGATCACCCATCGTGTACGATCGCAAAATATATATCTGTTAGCCCGAAACTACTATGTATTAAATGACATGGTGAGCTTGGCCGCCCTCCGCGGGTCCCGTGCTCACCGCCGGTCGCGACGGGCCAACTTGCCATATATGGGGGTATGCCGGCTTGCCGGGACGAACGCCTGCGAGGGGCCTTCAAAGAGAGGGTGGTTTGCAAGATGGCTCGACCTGCAGGGTTTCGCCCCAGGGGCCGGACGACCACGCCACCAAACACTCACGCTTCGTTTTGGCCATTTCAACAACCGACCAAAACTCTCAGTGCTGATCCTCATCATGAGGTCATTTATCGTATTGCGACTTACGAGAATGACGTGTACCAGCCATCAGCCGATGAGGCTCGCACGGTATTCGGCTTTTCGTCTCTGAGAGCACGCACTGCGGCCCCATCCTGCCCAAAGCTCCAGCCTACCTCCCGGGGCCCAGGGCAGCTTAGGCGGCGCGGAAGACCGGCCGTGCCGCCCTTTTTTTTGGCAGGTGTGCAATGGTCTATCCGCGCCTCACGGTTCGCGAAATTGCATTCGGCTCTGAGAGGCTGTTTGGAAAAGGCGTGAGCGGGGATTCCGCTTCGTCGTGGTCTGTGATTCAAGCTAGGCGACGCCGCCCAGCCCCAGGCCGCGCTCAAGGATCTCCGGGGTGGCGTCGAGCAATTCCAGCACCTGCAGGATGCCCAGCAGGATGGCGGCGGCGGCCAGGATGCGCGTGCCGACGATCGACAGGATGTAGGCGTAGAGCTTCACGAGGCCTGGACCCGCGCATCCCGCGCCGCCATCGCCCGGGTGATCCTGTCCCCGGCCGTGCCGATCAACCGGCTGATGGGCGTCTCGCCGGGCCTGTTCCGGCTGCCCAGGAACATCCAGACGCCAAACCCGGTGAACAGAGCGAAGGGCGTCCAGATCCCGAAGAAGGCCGGGACGACCCCGCTTTCGGCCAGGGACTGGCCAAGCTGCAGGGCGTGCTGGAAGGCCAGCAGCAGAATGCCGGCGAAGACCAGGCCCGGCGTGCGCCGTCCCCGCTTGGTCGCCAGGCCGAGGGGAAAGGCGATCAGCGGCAGGAAGGGCAGGAAGGCGGCCCGCGCCAGCCGGCCGTAGAGCTCCGACAGCAGGGTGCTGCGGGGCAGGACGCTGTCGCCGGACCCCGCCAGGCGGGCCAGCTCGCCCAGGGTCAGTTCGCGTTCATCGCCGCCGCGGGCGCGGAGCAGTTCGGTGGCGCCGGCCAGGGGGGCGGTGGTGCTGAAACTGTCGAAATCCAGGATGTCATAGACCCCGTCCGTCCCCTCCAGGATGCGCCGGCCGTTCTGGAGGTTGAGGGTCACATTCAACCGGTCCTGGGACACCTGCAGGTCGGCCGTGGTGGCGGTGATCACCTCTTCGCGGCCGGTCGGCGTCAGCCGGCGTATGAACAGCCCCTCCAGCCGCTGACCCTGGGGGTCAGCCCGGTCGGCGGTCATGATCAGACGATCCTCGGTGACGAAGGCGCCCGCCTGCAGTTCGCCGTTCCAGCCGGCGTTGGCCGCCGCATGCATCACCGCCCGATAGGCGTAGCGGCTGTAGGGCTGCATGTAGCCGAACACGATCAGGCTGACCAAGGTGAGCGCCAGGCCCAGGCAGATGAAGGGGGTGGCTAGCCGGGGGAGGGACACGCCGCTGGCCAGCAGGGCGTCGATCTCCGACCCGTCGCTCAGCCGCGTGATGACAATGAACAGCGCGACGAAGAAGGCCACCGGCAGGGCGAGGCCAAAATAGTGAGGCACCAGCTGGCCGGTCAGCTGCACCACGAAGCCGAAACGATCGCTGCTCTGGGCCAGCAGGTCGAGAAGGCGCAGCGCCCGTTCGAGCAGGAGGGCGATCAGGGTCACGGCCAGGCAGCCCAGCATCGGGCCTGCCGTCAGCCGCAGGACGTAGCGGTCGAGCAGGGGCAGACCGAACGTAAAGGTGGGCTTGGGCGTCAGAGCCGTGGTCACGCCGCGCGCCACTCGCGCCGCCAGGCCTCGGCCAGCGCCGCAAGACCTTCGGGACTGAGCGCCACGGCCGACGCCAGGTTGGGCTGGCCCGGCCAGCCGGCGTCGGCGAAGGTCTCGCCCGCGTGTTCACGCACGCCCTCGTACCGGGGAATCACGTGGAAATGTACATCGGGATCGACCATCATGAGCATCAGATAGTTGATCTTGGCGTAGTCCACAGTCTGGCGCAGAAGACGCTCAATCCCGCGGACCGCCACCTGCAGATCTTCAAAGGCCTGGCCGCTCAGATCTGAAAATGCCTGGACGGGCTCCTTGCACACAAGGACGAGAGACCCAAATGTAGGCTGCTTGGGGCGCACCAGCAACAGCCAATGGTCAGTCTCACCCACCATCGAGTGGGGATAGCCAAAGTTTACCGCGGTCGCATTGCTCATGAAGCACCCTGCTGATCGGGCGCCATCCGCCGTCGGCGCAAACATAGGGGGTCGTCACAGCCCATGAAAGTCCGAACAGCCCTTGCGGGCCTTGCCTTCGTCGTGTCGCTCGGGGTCGCTGCGCCCAGCCTGGCGGCCGACCAATGCGTTGGCCGTGAAGGGCCGCACAAGGTCTCGGTGGCGGTCACCGGCGTGAGCCCGATCAAGGGGGAGGTGGCGGTCACCCTCTATCCCGACAACCCCCGCCGGTTCCTGGCGCCCAAGGGCAAGCTGCTGCGCGCACGGGTGAAGGCGACGCCGCGGATGACCGAGGTCTGTTTCTGGGTTCCCGAGCCGGCCTACTACGCCATCGCCATCTATCACGACGTCAACAGCGATCATGACTTCAACCGGACGATCATCGGCATGCCGGCGGAGGGGTTCGGGTTTTCCAACAATGCGCCGACCCGCGTCGGCCTTCCGTCCTTTGAGAGCGTGCGGTTCCGCGCCGGACCAGGCACCACCCAGGTCCCCATCTCCATGCGCTATCAGCGCTAGAGACTGATGCGATCAGACGGAACCGTCCGATCTTTTAATCAGGCTCGGCGCCTCAACGCCAATTCTGGCCGTCTTGCCCTCTGGCAAGACCAACGTACTGGCCCTCGACCTCGGGATCCGGCCCGGCTGGATCCTGGACGCAACTCTGGCGCGGATCACCCGTGGCCCGCTGAACCTGAAGACACGGCGTCCCCTGGCCCTGGGCTGGGCTGGCGATGAGCAGGCGGATCTCGCGGGGTTCATCTTTGGCCTCGGCGCCTTCGTTCGCGCCACCCAGATGTCGCAGTCCGTCCACCGCATGGGGGCCTTCCACAGCCTGGCGGTGGCCTTGACGGTCGTCGGCGCAGCCTTTGGCGCACTGTTTGGCCAGGACGGCGACGGCTGGCGCCAGGGGGTGCGCGCGAGCCTGTCCATCGATGGGCGCGAGACGACGCTCGCCCCGCGCTTCGTCGTGCTGGCCACGTCGCTCAAGCGCCTGCCCCTCGGGCTTCGCCCCTTCGGTCCCCCGCAGGATGGGATGAAAGTCTTGGACGTCGCCGCCCCCCCCCAGGCGACTGGCGCTGGCCCTGCCGGCCGTGCTGATGGGTCGCGCTGAGACCTGGCTGCGACGCCAAGGTTACCGTCGGAGCCTGGCCGAGCGCGTTGTGGTTTCCAGCCCGGCGCCCGTGGTCGTTGACGGCGAGGTGTTCCCCGGCGGCGAGATCGCGATCGGCCTGGGCGCGCCTGTGCGATTCCTGGTCCCGTGATGGAGGCTCTGCAGACCCTGGTCGGCGAAGACCTGGCGCGGGCCGCCCCACCGCCGGGGCGCGCCATGGCGCAGGCGCTGGCCAGTCGCATCGAGGGCGTCGCCGCGGTTCTGTTCTACGGATCGGTCCTGCGCACAGGCGATCTGGACGGCGTGGTGGACTTCTACGTCCTTACCCATGGCCCGCGCCCGGGTTGGCGCGGCCTGGCGGGCCGGGTTCTCTGGCCCGATGTCAGCTACCACGAGCTGGAGCTCGACGGCCGTATCCTGCGGGCCAAGGTGGCGACCATGACCCTGGCCCAGTTCCGCTCGGCGGTCACGGGACGGCGGATCGACACGACCATCTGGACGCGCTTCGTCCAGCCCTCGGCCCTGGTCTGGGCGTCGGATGCGGACACCCTTCGGGACATCTCCCGGGCCGTCTCCGAGGCCGCCTGCGCCGCGGCCCGGTTCGCCGCCGCCCTCGGTCCATCGGAAGGCCCTGCCCTGGACTACTGGCGGGCCCTATTTCGCCAGACCTATGCGGCGGAGTTCCGCGTCGAGGCCCGCGGGCGGGAGAACGATATCCTGGGCGTCGATCCCGGCCGCTACGAGCGGCTGCTGCTGGCGGCCTGGCGGGCGCAGGGCCTGGCGTTCGAGGAGACGCCGGGTGATGGGACGGTGCGGCCCGTGTTGGACGACCATGAGCGGGGGCGCATCCTGGCGGCCTGGCGACTTAGGCGCGCGCTTGGCAAGCCGCTCAACCTGGCCCGTCTCGCCAAGGCGGCCTTCACCTTCGAGGGGGCGGCCCGCTACGCCGCCTGGAAGATCGAGCGGCACACCGGCCTGCGCGTGCCGCTCACGCCGTGGCGGGAGAAGCACCCCATCCTGGCCTCGCCCGGGGTGTTCTGGCGGCTGTGGAAGGCCCGTCGCGCGCAGACCGCCGGCCGCGACCGCGCCTGAGGGCGCCGACCGACCCGACCTTCAGCCGCGGGCACGCTTGGGTTCGGTCGCCAGCACGCCGAGTTCGCGCGCCACCTTGCCCATCACCGCGATGACCTGGTCCAGCTGTTCGATGCTGTGGGCCGCGCTGACGCTCGAGCGGAGCAGGGGGCGGTTGTCCGGGGTCGCCGGGGGCAGGGCGAGATTGAGATAGACCCCGTTCTGCAGCAGCAGGTTCCACATGGCGGCGGCCACCGCCTGGTCCGGCATGGTGACGGCCACGATCGGGCTGCAGGTCGGCCCCGTCGCCAGCCCCAGGGCGGTGAGCCCGTCATAGAGGTGCTGGGCGTTGGCGTGCAGCCGGTGGCGCAGTTCCGGCGCCTCCTGGATCCGGCGCAGGGCGCCCAGGGTCGAGGCGATCACCGCCGGCGGCAGGGAGGCGGTGAACATGTAGGGGCGGCAGACGATGCGCATGACATCGAAATCATCCATGTCCGAGACACAGAAGCCGCCCACCGAGCCCAGGCTCTTGGAGAAGGTGCCGACGATGACGTCCACATCGGCCTCGGCCGCCACCTCCTCGGCCAGACCGCGGCCGGTCGCCCCCAGGACGCCCATGGAATGGGCCTCATCCACCAGCAGATAGGCGCCCATCTCGCGCTTCACCGCCGCGATCTCCCGCAGGGGCGCCACGTCGCCGACCATCGAGTAGATGCCCTCGACGACGATGAGCTTCTCGCCGGGCGCGTCCTTGAGGCGACGCAGGCGCTTGTAGAGATCCTCGGGATCGTTGTGGCGGAAGCGGGTGACCTCGGCGTGGCCCAGGCGCGAGCCGTCATAGATGCTGGCGTGGCTGTCGGCGTCCAGAAGCAGGTGGTCGCCCCGACCGACCAGGGTCGAGAGCACGCCCAGATTGGCCTGATAGCCCGTGGTGAACACCATGGCGTGCTGGCGGCCATAGAAGGCTTCCAGGGCGCGCTCCAGCTCCACATGGCCCTCATAGCTGCCATTGGCGATGCGCGACCCCGTAGTGCCGGTGCCCCGCTCGCGCACTGCGCGGACCGACTCCTCGACACAGGCCTCGTCAAAGGTCAGGCCCAGATAGTTGTTGGTGCCGAGCAGAATGGTCGGACGGCCGTCGACGACGCCCTCCGTGGGGGAGATGACCGCATCGAACCGGACCCCGAACGGATCGGCCGCCGTATCGCGAAGCGCCTTGTAGGCGTCTCTGGACGCCGCGTGCCGATCGAGCAGAGCCATGCTCAAGCCTTGTTCCGGATGTTGTCGATAAGCGCCGCGAGATCGCCCACGGTCTGGACTTCGCTCAGGCGGTCGATGGGGATGGAGATGTCGAAGCGATCTTCGAGCTCCATCACGATGTTCATGAGGGCCAGGGAGTCCACGGCGAGGTCGCGCGAGATGTCGGATGACGCGGTCACAAGGACCTCGCGCTCCAGCACGGCCTCAGCGGCCTTCGCCACCTCAAGCACGGTGGGATCTGTCACCAGTTGCATAGAGACCGACTCGCCCCCTAGAACGATCGTCCGTTAACGCCGCATCTTTGGCGCAATATGACGCGGGCGTCAGCACCTGATCGCCTGCTGTAGCGGCGGTTTGCGAAACCTGACGCCGGAGGCCGCATACCCCTGAACCGTATGTAGGAACCCGTCGGCGAGATTAAAGCGGGCCGGCGGAAGTCCGGAAATCTGCTCGCCCGGCGCCACCGACCAGTCCAGGTGCGTCAACTCTCGCAGCTTGCCGAAGGTCAGCATGGGGGCCGATCGACCGCCCCGCGCCGCGCCCATCACGGCGACGACGCCCAGGGCGGCGTTGGGGATCCGCTGGAAGCGGGGCCTGCGGCCAAAGGCGTCCGCCGCCGTCTGGAACACCTCGCGCCAGCCATAGCCCTGGGGGCGAGGATCGGACAGGCTGAGCGTCTGGCCGCCCGGCTGTCCCGTCAGGGCGGCGATCTGCCGCGCCGCGTCCTCGACATGCATCATGGCCATCCGCGCCTTCGGATCGAGAAGCGGCAGGATCGGACTTGCGGCGGCCAGCTGGAAGAGGGGCAGGGTCTCGGCGTCGCCGGGGCCGTAAAGGGCCGGGGGGCGCACGATGGTCAGGCGCTCGCCCAGCACTGCGTGCGCCGCCGTCTCGCCGGCCCGCTTGCTGGCGGCGTAGTCCGAAAGTCCGGGCTCCCGCGCGGCCAGGCTGGAGATCAGCAGCACCGCGCCCTCGGCGCGCTCAGCCACCCGGCGGGCGCCTTGCTCATTGACGATGAAGAAGGCGGCCCGGCTGCGCGCCTTGATCAGGCCAGCCCCATGAATGACGACGTCGGCGCCGGCGCAGGCCCTGTCCAGGGCGCGATCATCTCCCAGATCGCCGGGCACGACCTCGACCTCCAGGCCGCGCCACAGGGGGTGGATAACGTCGCGGCGGGCCAGCACCCGTATGCGCCAGCCGTCGGCCGCGAGCGCGGGCACGAGATAGCGGCCGAGGAACCCCGTCGCGCCGGTGACCGTGACGAGACCCCGTGACACCCTAGGCCGGCTCGGCTTCGGCCAGCCCGGCGAGATACTCAGCCTTGGCCCGCGAACGGCTGAGCTTGCCCGACGAGGTCTGGGGCAGGGCGTGCCCGCCGACAAGGTTCACCTGGGCCTCCACGCCGTGGCGCTGGCGGAGCAGGTCGGTGACCTCGACGGCCAGCTTCTGGCGCGTTTCAGCGTCGCTGCTGCGGGTCTGGACCAGGACGATCACCGCCTCCTCGCCCTCGGCGGGAACGGAGAAGGCGGCGACATCGCCGCTGCGCAGGCCGGCGATCTCGGCCTCAGCGGTCCATTCCAGGTCCTGCGGCCAGATATTGCGGCCATTGAGGATGATCAGGTCCTTGCTGCGCCCGGTCAGGACGATCTCGCCCTCCGACAGATAGCCGAGGTCGCCGGTGTCGAGCCAACCCTCGGCGCCCAGGACGCGGGCGGTGGCGTCGGAGATCGGAAGAGCGTCGTGTAGGGAAAGAGTGTAGATCTCGGTGGTCGCCGTATCATTAAAAAAAAAAAGAGGAACACAAGACTGCAAGTCTAGGTCAGCCCCACAGCCTCCTATATGTGCAACGCGCAGCACTCTAGTGAGAGGTGTGATCTCTGCGGCGTCTGACAGATCCATCC
>CALEOQ010000104.1 GCA_937910255.1 uncultured Caulobacteraceae bacterium
GCGGCGGATGACGATTTCGGGAAAGCTCTTGTCGTCCCGCAGCAGCACGTTGAACCGTGGCTTCAGCTGCTTGATCAGATTGATCTCAAGCAGCAGGGCGTCGGTCTCGGTGCGGGTGGTGACGAACTCCATCGACCGGGTCAGATCGACCATCAGGGCGATGCGCTGAGTGTGGAAACGCCCCTGGGCGTACTGAGTCACCCGCTTCTTCAGCGACCGAGCCTTGCCCACATAGAGCACCTCGCCGTCGTCGCCGATCATGCGATAGACGCCAGGCGCGTCGGGCAGGCGCTTGACCTGATCCTTGATAAGGGCGGCGCCGATGAGGGGCGCGGCGTCGGGTTCAACCATCAGGCCGATATAGGCGACTCCCGGCGCCATACCCAGAGGCGCGGCGTTTGCACGCGGCGGAGATTGTTGATGTCCCGTGACCGGCCCGCTATGGGCCGATATGCGCCTGTGGATCGCTTCCCCGGTGAGAGCGTTACCGGAAAACAGGGGGTAGCTTTGCCGCAGATTGATTTCAGGGCGCTGTTCGAAACCTTGCCGAGCCCACACATGGTGCTCGATCGCGACCTCCGTTTCGTCGAAGCCAATCTCGCCTACCAGCGGGTCACCGAACGCTCCCGCGACGAACTGATCGGCCAGAACATCTTCGATCTGTTCCCCAATCCCGGCGAGGGCGGTCGCCAGCTGCGCGAGTCGCTGCAGAAGGTTCTCGACACCGGACAGCCCGACACCCTGGCGCTCATTCCCTACGCGATCCCCCTGCCCCTTTCCCTGGGCGGCGGTTTCGAAATGCGCTTCTGGTCGGCGGTTCATACGCCGCTGTTCGATTCGGCGGGGAACACCGCCTACGTGCTCCAGAACACGGTAGACGTCACCGAGATCGAACGCCTGAAGGACATCGCCTTCGGCCCATCCGGCGCTCCGCTGGAAACCCCGATCGAAAGCGCCACCCAACTCTACCAGCGGGCCCGGGAGCTTCAGCAGACCAATCTGATCCTGGTGGAGGAGACCAATCAGATCCGCAACCTGTTCATGCAGGCGCCGGGTTTCATGGCGGTGCTGATCGGGCCGGACTTCGTCTTCCGGCTGGTGAACAACGCCTATCAGAGCTTGATCGGCCGGCGCGCCGTAATCGGCCGGCCGCTGCTGGAGGCCCTGCCGGAGCTGGAAGGCCAAGTCTTCCAGGATATTCTCTCCGAGGTGATGCGCACGGGCCAGCCCTATGTAGGGCAGGCCGACAGCGTCCTCCTGCAAAGGCAGGCCGACGGACCGCCGGAAGAGCGCTTCCTCGACTTCATATACCAGCCCATCCTCGACGGCCGCGGGGTTCCCTGGGGCGTGTTCGTCGAGGGCAGCGACGTCACCGCCAGGGTGCGGGCCGAGCGACAGCAGAAGCTGCTGCTGGACGAGTTGAATCACCGGGTGAAGAATACGCTGGCCACGGTCCAGGCCATCGCCGCCCAGACCCTGCGGACCACGGCCAGCCCCGCCGATTTCCGCGAAGCCTTCGAGGCGCGCCTGCTCGCCCTGTCGGCGACCCATGACCTGCTGACCCAGTCCGTCTGGCGCGGCGCCTCGCTGGACGAGGTGATCCTGATGGAGCTCCGTCCGCATGGGGCGGAACGCTACCGGCTGGACGGCCCGGCAGTGGCCCTGTCGGCGGCCGAGACCCTCACCTTGGGTCTGGTGTTCCACGAACTGGTCACCAACGCCGCCAAGTACGGGGCGCTATCCACCACCGAAGGCTGTGTGCGGGTGGAGTGGACGGTGCGCGATGAGGCTGATCGCTCGCGTCTCGACCTGGTATGGAGCGAACAGGGCGGACCGCCCGTTTCAACCCCGCTCCACCAGGGCTTTGGCTCTCGCCTGATCGAACGCAGCCTGCAGGGGGACACAGGCGGCGACGCGCGTCTGGAATTCGCAGAAAGCGGCCTTCGCTGCCATCTTCGGCTGACCCTGACCGCCGCGGCGGCAGGCGCAGAGGCCGCCGCCTGAAGCCACGCCAAATCTAGAGCCGGTAGCCGCCGGCCATGAGCTTGGTGAACACCGTCTTGGTGATCTTCACATAGCCCTTGTCGGGATCCTTGAAGTACAGCGGCGTCTTGACCTTGCCCGGGTCGAAGCCCTGCTCGACGAGATCCACCTTGCGCTGCTTGAAGGTGCCGGTGGTCTCCATGGCCGGCATCATGCGCAGGAACAGGGGCTGGGCGTAGCTCGGCAGCTCGCTGGCCACATGCTCCGCGAAGGCGGCCAGGTTGAACTCGGAATCGGTGACCAGGGCGGCCATGCCGGCGCGGCCGTCGGCGCCGGGCGCCTCGACCCCATAGACATTGGCTTCCAGGACCCCCGGAGCCTCCTGCAGCCGAGCGGAAACCTCGTTGGTCGAGACGTTTTCCCCCTTCCAGCGGAAGGTGTCTCCGATCCGGTCGATGAAGTAGAAATAGCCCTCGGCGTCCTGGCGCATCAGGTCGCCGGTGCGGAACCAGGCGTCGCCTTTGGCGAAGACGTCCTTCAGCACCTTTTTCTCACTGGCCGCCTTGTCGACATAGCCCGTGTATTCGGCCCGCGCGTCGCCGCCGATGCGGCCGACGCATTCGCCGATCTGGCCTGGCCCGCACTCGATGCAGAAGCCGTCGGGCCCGCGGATCGGGGTCTCGCTCTCGACGTCGAACTGGACGAGACGGAAATTGAAGCGCTTGCGCAGATAGCGCGGCACGCGCCCGATGGCGCCTTCCTTGCCGTCGAAGTTGAACATCGACACGTTCCCCTCCGTGGAGCCGTAGAACTCCAGGATGTCGGGGATACGGAAACGGCTCTTCATCACCGACCAGACGTCGGGGCGCAGGCCATTGCCGAAGGCCAGGCGCAGCTTGTGGCGGGTCTCTTCCTCGGTTTCCGGGTGGTTGACCAGATAGCGGCAGAGCTCGCCGATATAGACGAACATGGTGCAGCCTTCGGCCACGATGTCGGGCCAGAACTGGGTGGCCGAGAAGCGCTTCTTGAGCACCACCGACCCGCCGTTCAGCAGGGCCGCCCCCAGGGCGCAGAGACCGCCCGTGGCGTGATAGAGCGGCAGGGCGACATAGACCCGATCCTTCGCCTCGGCCCCCGTCGA
>CALEOQ010000105.1 GCA_937910255.1 uncultured Caulobacteraceae bacterium
GGAGGGGTGCAAGTTTATGGCAGTGACAGAGCACTATATGATGTGATCGTGATCGTGCTTTAGTGTGGGGGGGGGGGGGAGGGGGGGTGAGTTTTTTTTTTAATGATACGGCGACCACCGAGATCTACACTCTTTCCCTACACGACGCTCTTCCGATCTCGCCCGTCTGCAGCAGGCCGGCCTGAGCCTCAACGTCCGCACCTTCTGGCTGATCAGCGCCGGGCTCGGGGTCTCGGTCTTCCTTCTGGTGCTGATGGTCGGCCAAGCCTCCTATGTCGCCCTGGGCCTGGGCTTCGCCGCCGCGTTGGGCCTGCCCCGCTGGATCGTCGCCATGATGGCCGCCCGGCGGATGAAGAAGTTCATCGGGGCCTTTCCCGACGCCATGGACATCATCGTTCGCGGCATCAAGTCGGGTCTGCCGGTGAATGACAGCCTGCGGATCATCGGCGCCGAGGCCCCCGAGCCCCTGGCCAGCGAATTCAAGTCCATGACCGAGAACACCGGCATGGGCGTCTCGATCGATCAGGCGATCGACCGCATGTACGAACGGATGCCGGCCCAGGAGGTGCGCTTTTTCGGCATCGTCCTGGCGATCCAGCAGAAGACCGGCGGCAATCTGGCCGAAGCCCTGGGCAATCTTTCCACCGTCATCCGCGCCCGCAAGCTGATGCGGGAGAAGATCAAGGCCCTGTCCGGCGAAGCCGTCGCCTCGGCCTTCATCATCGGCTCCCTGCCCCCCGCGGTGGTGGTCATGATCACCCTGATGGCCCCGGAATATATGGCCCCGCTGTTCACCGACGTCCGCGGCCGGCTGATCCTGTTGGGCGGGGCGCTGCTGATGGGCATGGGGATCTGGGTGATGCGCCGCATGATCCGGATGAAGATCTAGGGCCGCTGCGATGAACCTGGGCGCCTTCACCGACCCCAACAACCTGCTGGCCGTCTTTGTGGCCGTGGTCACCTTCGCCACGATCGTGACCGTCGCCCGGCCCCTGATGAACCGCAGCAACCTGGAGGCGCGGCTCAAATCGGTCTCCAGCCGGCGCGAGGAACTGCGGCGCAAGTCGCGCGAGGCCCTGGTGGCGGCCAAGGGCGGCTCCCTGCGCCAGACCGACGAGGGGCTCTATAAGAAGGTGGTCGAGCGGCTGCAGCTTTCACGGCTGCTGGAGGATCCCCAGGTGGTCGAGAAGCTGGCTCAGGCCGGCTTCCGCGGGCCGCGGCCGGTCAGCACCTTCTACTTCTTCCGCTTCGTATCGCCCTTCGTGCTCGCCGCGGGCGTCGGCTTCTATCTCTTCGTGGTCAACGACTTCGGCCTGACCACGATGACGCGCTTCGCCGCCACGGTGGCGGGCCTCACCCTGGGCTACTACGCGCCCAATATCTACATCAGCAACATCGCCCAGAAGCGTCGGGAGTCCATCGTCGGCGCCTTCCCCGACGCCCTGGATCTGCTGCTGATCTGCGTGGAATCGGGCATGTCCATCGAGGCGGCCATCCAGAAGGTCAGCCAGGAGATCGGCGGCTCGTCCATCGAGCTGGCCGAGGAAATGACCCTGCTGACCGCCGAGCTCTCCTATCTGCCGGAGCGGCGGCAGGCCTATGAAGGCCTGGCCAAGCGGACCAACCATCCGGGCATCAAGTCGGTCACCACCGCCATGATCCAGGCCGAACGCTACGGCACGCCGCTGGGCACCGCCCTACGGGTGATGGCCAAGGAGAACCGCGACCTGCGCCTGGCCGCGGCGGAAAAGAAGGCCGCTCAGCTGCCGGCCAAGCTGACCGTGCCGATGATCGTGTTCTTCCTGCCGGTGCTGTTCCTGGTGATCCTGGGGCCGGCGATCCTGCGGGTCATGGACATGATGGCCGCCAACGGCCCGGCCTGAGGCGGCTGGACCGCTACTGGGCCGAACCCACCGAACTCCAGGACCGCCCCGCGCCGCCCGTGGATCCCGACGCCGCTGCGGCGCGCAGATAGGCGAGATTATTGGCCACCAGTTGTGGCGGCAGGTCCTGACGCGCCAGGGCCTCGGCCTCGGCCAGCCGGCCCTGCAGTCCCAGGATCAGCGCCAGGTTCTGGCGGGCGACGGCGGTGGCCCCGGGCAAGGCCGCAGCGTGGCGCAGGAGCGCCTCGGCTTCGGCGGTCTGGCCCCTCGCGGCCTGGAACATGGCGAGATTGGACAGCACCGAGGGATTGTCAGGGGCGAGCTGCACGGCCCGGCGATGGGCCGCCAGGGCCTCGGCGTCGCGCTGGGCCTGCTCATAGGCCATGGCCAGCAGGAAGGGCGCGCGCCAGTCTTCCGGCGCCAGGCTCTGGGCCTTGCGCCCCGGCTCGACGGCGTAGAAGCCCTGACCGCGGGCCAGATGGGCGCGGGCCAGTTCCAGCATCACCTCAGCATTGTTGGGCGCCAGCACCGCCAGCCGCTCGGCGGCGGCGGCTGCGTCGTCGGGCTTGCCCATGTTGCGCAGGGCGCGGGCGAGACCGATCCCGGCCTCGAGGTCGGTGGCGTCGAGATTGACTTCGCGGGCCCAGAAGGCCGCCTGGGCCAGGGGATCGAGGCGGGCCGACAGGGCGCGTTCTTCGGCGCTGGCCCTTTGGGCCGCCGCCGGCTGCGCCGGGGTTTCCGCAGGCGCCGGCGTTTCGGCCTTGGCCTTGAAGCCGAACGCCTGGGCCGGCGGGGCCGAAGCCAGGCCGAGCGCGAGGGCGGTTGCGGCGAGGGCCGACATGCGACACATGACCAAGGGTAGCCTCCGTAGGTTCCGGCCAGACTGGACCGGGCGCCTTAAAGGAAGCGTTAAGCATAAGCCGAAGGGCCAGCCGCCATGTCCGACGTGATCCTCGACGCCGCCGAGGGCGTCATTGTCCCGGTCCACCTGCTGCGGGAGGCCGACGCCGAGGCCGCCGTGGCCGCAGATCGGAAGAGCACACGTCTGAACTCCAGTCACGTCGTAATCTCGTATGCCGTCTTCTGCTTGAAAAAAAAAAAATCACCCCACACGTGCAACGTCTACTCACAACTCCGCAGTCCGACGCAC
>CALEOQ010000106.1 GCA_937910255.1 uncultured Caulobacteraceae bacterium
GGCCGGGGGGTCGGGGGGGGGGGCGCAGGGGCCGGGGTGGTGGTGGCGGGCGGGTGCGGCGTCGGGTTGAGCGGAGCGGTCTTCGATACGGCCCTGCAGCGCCTGGCCCTCGCCTTGCGCCCGGGGGAGGCGGGATCGACCGGCGCGGTGGTCTCGGCCATCGGCCTGGCCGGCGCCGGCTTCCCCGCCCTGGTGGGGCTGGCGGCGGACGCCTGGGGACTGGCGGCGGGACTTTGCCTCTATGTGGCCGTCCCCGCCGCCATGCTGGCCCTGACGCTGCTCTTGGGCCGCGGCCGCAGCTAGATCTGCTTGATCGCCTTGCGGCCCATATAGAGCGCCTGGTCGCCCAGCTCCTGCTCGATGCGCAGCAGCTGGTTGTATTTGGCCGTCCGGTCGGAGCGGGCCAGCGAGCCGGTCTTGATCTGCCCGCAATTGGTGGCCACGGCCAGGTCGGCGATGGTGGAGTCCTCGGTCTCGCCCGACCGGTGGCTCATCACCGCGGTGTAGCCGGCGCGATGGGCCATATCGACCGCATCGAGCGTCTCCGACAGGGTGCCGATCTGGTTGACCTTCACCAGGATGGAATTGGCCAGGCCCCGGCCGATGCCGTCCGACAGGCGCGCCGGATTGGTGACGAACAGGTCGTCGCCCACCAACTGGACCTTGGCGCCCAGCTTGTCGGTCAGCAGCTTCCAGCCGTCGAAGTCGTCCTCGGCGCAGCCGTCCTCGATGGACACGATGGGGAACTTGGCCACCAGGGCGGCCAGATAGTCGACCATGCCGGCCGGATCGAAGCTCTGGCCCTCGCCGTCCAGCACGTACTTGCCGTCCTTGAAGAACTCGGTCGAAGCCACGTCGAGGCCCAGGTGGAAGTGGTCGCCGCAGCGATAGCCCGCCGCCTCACCGGCCTTGACGATGAAGGCCAGGGCCTCTTCGGCGCTGCCGATATTGGGGGCGAAGCCGCCCTCGTCGCCGACATTGGTGTTGTGGCCGGCGTCCTTCAGGGCCTTCTTCAGGCCGTGGAAAATCTCGGCGCCCATGCGCAGGCCCTCGGCGAAGGAGTCGGCGCCGGTGGGCAGGATCATGAATTCCTGGATGTCGATGGGATTGTCGGCGTGCGCGCCGCCATTGATGATGTTCATCATCGGCACCGGCAGGACCCGGGCCGACACCCCGCCAACATACTTGTAGAGCGCCAGGTTGGCGCTGCCGGCCGCGGCCTTGGCCGCCGCCAGGCTGACGCCCAGGATGGCGTTGGCGCCCAGGCGCGACTTGTTGGCCGTGCCGTCCAGCTCGATCAGCAGGTCGTCCAGCCGGCGCTGGTCCTCGGCGTCGAAGCCCGACAGGGCGTCATAGATTTCGCCATTGACCGCCTCGACGGCCTGCAGGACGCCCTTGCCCAGATAGCGGCCCTTGTCGCCGTCCCGCTTCTCAACCGCCTCGTGGGCGCCGGTGGAGGCGCCCGAGGGCACGGCGGCCCGGCCCATGGAGCCATCTTCCAGCACCACATCGACCTCGATCGTGGGATTGCCGCGGCTGTCGAGGATTTCGCGGGCGGTGATGTCGACGATCTCGGTCATGGCGGTCCTCGTTATGGCAGGCGCAGGCGGGGAGTCTGAAAAGCCCGGGAGGCTTAGCCACCTTCGGCGCGGCGGGCAATCGGCCACGCAAAAGGCCCCGCCCGGTCCGGGCGAGGCCTTGGTGTCTTGCGACGGAGACGGGCTCTAAAAGCCTTAGTCTTCCTTCGGCGTCATGACCTGGCGGCCCTTGTACATGCCGGTCTTCAGGTCGACATGGTGCGGGCGCTTCAGTTCGCCGGTTTCCTTGTCTTCGACGAAGGAGTTCTTGCCCAGCGCATCATGGGAGCGCCGCATGTTGCGCCGCGAGGGCGATACTTTTCGCTTAGGAACGGCCATAGGGAGTCTCGCAGGCGTATAAAATTGAGACGGCGGCCGCGGGGGCCGCCGACGTGAGCGCGGGTGTATGACGCAATCCGCCCGAGGTTTCAAGCGCCGTCGGCCGCAAGAGGTTGAGGCGGCCCTTTCGCGTTGAGTGTCCTAGGTCCGCGTACCGTTCATCTCGACCATCAGAGCTGCCATCGCCCTTTGCCCGAAGTCATAGACATTGGTCCGGTCAATTTGACCACCACAAGCGGGGTAGAAGGCGTTGGCCTCGAGATTGTCGGCAAACGTTTTCACCGTCATGAAGCGGCAACCGCGCTCAAGGGCGACATCCGCCATGCCTCGCATCAATGCGCGCGCAATTCCTCGGCGACGGAAGCCCGAACGCACATAAAGATCGGTAACCTCAAGCAAAGGCCTCCCATACTGCATGGTGTAGCCGAGCGTCCAAATAGCATAGCCAACTATGCCTTCTTCTATACGCGCAATGCGCCCGAACAGCAGCGGGTGCGGCCCGAGCATAACCTCGGACAGTCCATCTACTGTCAGTTCGGCCGGTGGATTGCCTTCATGGAGACTCAGTTCCTGCGCCATAACGATGACAGCCCAAAGATCTGAAGGCGTCACAGCCGATATTGAAGCTTGGTGTGCGTGGCGTTCCAAATGCCAACCCCTTCCGGCTAGACAAAGCACCATTCCACGATCCAGGCGACAGGGCCGCGACTCTCCCCGTCAGGGGCTCTATACAAATCCCCTTGGCGCCAGCTAGGACGCCCACCAATCCACGCAACGACTAAAAAGGTTCACGAGCCGTCCAGTTGACAGCCCCTTTCGGCGCCGACACCTTCACATCAGGTGGATACGACCTGCTGCTTGCACCCTTTGGGTAAGGTGAACGTATCAATTTTTCCGATCCGTCGCCCAAGCGAATGGCTCAGCAACGCAAGCTCTGAATGGCCTGGTTCGCTTGAGACAGGATCAGAAGATGCGGGATTTCCGCGACGCTAAAGCCATGGCTCGGACTTTACGGAGCTCCCTCGCCAAGTATGGCGCAGAAATCACCCACGCTCAGAGTCTGGAGCTGATCGCCCAAACCTTTGGTCAAGAGTCCTGGAACGTTCTGGCCGCGAAGACAAAGGCGCCCTCCGAACCCCTCCCGATAACTAAAAGCGCAGATCTCTTCCCCCGGCTTGCCCAGGTCGAGCTCGGCTGCACCGATCTTGATGAGGCCAGGGCGTTCTACTGTGACGTACTCGGTCTCGAATTTATTGACACCTTCGGCGACAGCCTTTTCGTTCGCTGCGGTGAAGTGAGCCTGATCGTGCAACAAGGCGCCAACCCGCGCCGGGGACGACCCATCTACTTCAGCGGCGATGGCAGGATACACGAGGTCACCCAGGCCCTACGCGACCAAGGCGTCGGTTTCGAACCTAGACGCATCGCCCGCAATCATCAGGGCCATGATGTGTGGCTGGGCTTTTTCGATGATCCGTGGGGCAATCCGCTGGCTGTTCTCGCCAACATGCCTATCGAACAACAGGCGTAGAGCTGTATCCTCCCGTCCCTAGACCAACCGGCTCCGTTCCTTGGCCGCGCCGATAAAGCTGGCGAACAGGGGGTGGGGTTCGAAGGGACGGCTCTTAAGCTCCGGGTGGAACTGGACGCCGACAAACCACGGGTGGTCGGTGCGCTCGCAGATCTCGGGCAGGACGCCGTCCGGGGACAGGCCGGTCATCCGCAGGCCGGTGCTCTCGATGGCCTCGCGATAGCCGATATTGACCTCATAGCGGTGGCGATGGCGCTCGCTGATCGCCGGGCCGCCATAGATATCGAACACCTTGGAGCCCGGCGTCAGGACCGCGTCATAGGCCCCCAGCCGCATGGTGCCGCCCAGGTCGTCGCCCTCACCGCGGGTTTCGCGGGCGTTGCCGCGCACCCATTCGGTCATCAGCCCGACCACCGGCTCAGAGGTCGGGCCAAACTCGGTGGACGAGGCGTCCTTCAGGCCAGCCAGGTTCCGGGCCGCCTCGATCATCGCCATCTGCATGCCGAAGCAGATGCCGAAATAGGGAATCTCGTGCTCGCGGGCGAATCGCACCGCCTGGATCATGCCTTCGGAGCCGCGCTGCCCAAACGCGCCGGGCACCAGCACCCCGTGGACGCCGGTCAGGCGTTCGGAGATCAGGTCCTCCTCGCCGCCCTCGAAGGCCTCGCCCTCGACCCAGTCGAACTTGACCCGGACATTGTTGGCCACCCCGCCATGGACCAGGGCCTCGACCAGGGACTTATAGGCGTCGGTCAGGCCGGTATACTTGCCGACGATGGCGATGTTCACCTCGCCGTCGGGGTGGGTCAGGGTGTGGCCGATGGTCTCCCAGCCCGAGAGGTCCGGGGCCGGGGCGTCGGTGATGCCGAAGACGTCCAGCACCTCGGTGTCCAGGCCCTGGCGGTGATAGTCCAGCGGCACGGTGTAGATGCTGCTGGAGTCCTGGGCCTCGATCACCGCGCTCTCGCGCACATTGCAGAACAGCGCGATCTTGCGCCGCTCGCCCGCCGGGATCTCGGTCTCGCAGCGGCAGAGCAGGATGTCGGGCTGGATGCCGATGGACCGCAGCTCCTTGACCGAGTGCTGGGTCGGCTTGGTCTTCATCTCGCCGGCGGTCTTGATATAGGGCAGCAGCGTCAGATGGACGTAGCAGACATTGCCCCGGGGCAGCTGCTGGCCGAGCTGACGGATGGCCTCGAAGAAGGGCAGGCCCTCGATGTCGCCCACCGTGCCGCCGATCTCCACCAGCACGAAGTCGACGCCGTCGCCGGGGTCGGACAGGACGAAGCGTTTGATCTCGTCGGTGACGTGGGGAATCACCTGGACCGTGGCGCCCAGATAATCGCCGCGGCGCTCGCGCTCCAGGATGGTCTTGTAGATCTGGCCGGTGGTGACGTTGTCGCCGCGGGTGGCGTTGACCCCGGTGAACCGCTCGTAGTGGCCAAGATCGAGATCGGTCTCGGCGCCGTCCTCGGTGACGAAGACTTCGCCGTGCTGATAGGGGCTCATCGTGCCCGGATCGACGTTGAGATAGGGGTCGAGCTTGCGCAGGCGGACCTTATAGCCGCGGGCCTGCAGGAGCGCGCCGAGGGCGGCGGAGGCGAGACCTTTTCCCAATGAGGAGACCACGCCGCCGGTGATGAAAATGTACCGGGTCATGGGCGATCAACCTACCATCGATTCGGGGCGCAGCACCGCATCTGCGGGTGCGCCAAAACGTCTTGGGTGGCCGCAAGGGTGCGGCCGGTGACTGGAAGCTCATGGCCCAGGCGCCGCAAAGGGACGCCAAAGCCAGTCGGGCGTGGGAGCCCTTAGGGCGCCGGAGCGGCCGGAGCGCCCTCCCCTTCGCCGGTTTCGGCGTCGAGGAAGGGGTTGCGGATCTGAGCGGTCGGCGCGTCGAGCGCCCCATCCGTGGTCGGCGCCGTCTCGGCGGGGGCCGCCGGGAGCGGCGCGACGGGCGGCTGGTTCAGCTGGGTGGGATCCAGGGACTCGATGTTCAGCCGGTCCACCGCCGAGCCGCCGCTGAGGCGGCCCGAGACCAGGGTGATGGTCAGGCTGAGCGCGAAGAAGACGCCGCCGAGAATCCAGGTGAAGCGCGACAGGAAATCGCCAGCCCCCCGGGCGCTCATGAAGTTCCCCGATCCGCCGCCGCCCATGCCGAGCGCGCCGCCTTCGGAGCGCTGGAGAAGAACGAGGCCGATCAGGACCAGACAGACGATGATCTGAATGACGAGAAGAATGCCGAGCAGCATGGACAAGTCCGAAACCTCTGGCGCGCGCCCTCAAGGAAGGGGTGACGCCGAAAAACCAAGCGCGCGCTCTATCATCCCCCGTCCGCCAAGGCCATAGGGCCGAGCTGGCGTTCTTGGGGACGCAGGCCTCGCCATTCGTCGCCGCAGGTGGGCGGGCTTGGCCCCTAGCTAGGCCTTCGGGGCGCCAGCCACAATGGCCAGGAAGTCCGCGGCCTTCAGCGAGGCGCCGCCCACCAGGGCCCCGCCAACCTCAGGCAGGCCAAGGATTTCAGCCGCATTGCCGGGCTTCACCGAGCCCCCATAGAGAATGGCGGGCGCATCGCCGCCCGCGCCGAACATCTCGCGCAGGGTGGCCCGGATCGCCTGGTGGATCTCGACAATATCGTCTGAACTCGGGGTCAAGCCGGTGCCGATGGCCCAGACCGGCTCATAGGCCACCGTGAAGGCCTTGCCCGCAAGGCTGGCCGGCAGGGAGCCGCGCACCTGCCGCGTCACCACCTCCAGGGCGCGGCCGGCCTCAGATCGGAAGAGCACACGCCCGAACTCCAGTCACGTCGTAAACCCGTATGCCGTCTCCTGCTTGGAAAAAAAAAAACACAACATAGACC
>CALEOQ010000107.1 GCA_937910255.1 uncultured Caulobacteraceae bacterium
ATGACCGGCGGCCACGGTCCGGAAAAGTGCATCGACGCCGTCGGCATCGAGGCCCACGGTCCCACGCCCCTGCTGGAGCTGATCGACCGGGCGCAGACCGCCCTCAAGCTGGAGACCGAACGTCCGGTGGCCCTGCGCGAGGCGATCATGGCCTGCAAGGCCGCCGGAACGGTGTCGGTGCCCGGCGTCTATGGCGGGCTTTCCAACATGATCCCCATGGGGGCGCTGATGAACAAGGGCCTGACCCTGCGCACCGGCCAGACCCATGTGCGCCGTTGGAGCGACGACCTGTTGCGTCGCTTGGACGAGGGCGAGATCGATCCCACCTTCCTCATCACCCACACCGAGCCCTTGGGCCGGGGACCGGAGATGTATGACGTCTTCGACCAAAAGCGGGACGGTTGCGTGAAGGTGGTGCTCAAGCCCTAAGAGCCGGCGGCTGAACGGAAGCTTGGCGTTGGGCGTTCATGGTCACAGACCAGAGGACTACCCCATGCCCGAAAACCGCTTTCTTAGCACCCTGGACCCCGCCGACGCGGCGCGGCTGGGGCCGGCCCTACGGCTCAAAACCCTGGCGCGGGATGATCTGGTGGCCAGCGAAGGCCGGTCCGTCGAGAAGGTCATGCTGCCCGTGAACTGCATCCTCTCGGTCATCGCCGTCCTGCGGGATGGCCGGGAGGTGGAGACGCGCACCATCGGTTTTGAAGGCGGCTATGGCCTCTTGCACGCCCTGGGCTCGCCGCTGTCCTACGAGCGGGTGATTGCCCAGGTGCCGGGGGACGCCTACGAACTGCCCCTCGCCGCCCTGGCGCAGGCGGCGCAGGCCAGCCCCAGCCTGGTCAACCACATCGTCAGCTTCGCCCAGGCCTCCCTGATCCAGTCGGCCCAGACCACAGCCTGCAATGCGATCCACAGCGCCGAGCAGCGCATGTGCCGCTGGCTGCTGATGTCCCAGGATCGGCTGGGCTCCGACATTCTGCCGCTGACCCAGGAACACCTGTCGATCATGCTCGGCGTTCAGCGGACCACAGTGACCGCCATCGCCAAGGATCTGCAGGGCCGGGCGCTCATCGCCAATGGGCGTGGGCGTATCCGCATCCTCGACCGTGACGGCCTCCAGCGGATCGTCTGCGAGTGCTACGAGATGCTTGAGGATGGCGTCGCCCAGATGGTGGGCTTCAGTCCCGCCGAGCAAGCCGGCTGAAAATAGGCCGCTGGCCGCCTCAGCCGCTGCTGGCTCTCGCCTCCACGGTCAGGACGAAGACCTCTTCGTCGGCGGCGTTGGTTCCCCGAACCCGGGCCCGTTCGCCCCGACCCCGGAAGCGCGTCGTTGCCGCAATGCGTGTAGATCTCCGGTGGCGCACGTTCATACACAACACC
>CALEOQ010000108.1 GCA_937910255.1 uncultured Caulobacteraceae bacterium
GGGAGGGGGGGGGCGGGGGCTGGGGGGGGCGTGGGGCGAACGGCGGGGGGCAGTAGAGGGGGGGCAGCCGGGTGGGGGGCGGGCTGGCGAACGGGAAGACCGAGGTCACCGCGTCCAGGGCCAGGTGGTTGTGGAACAGGGGATAGTTGGTGAGGGCCGCCAGGGCCTTGGCCACCGTCAGCTTGCCGCAGGCCGGGGGTCCGTAGATGAAGATCAGTTTCACGGGGTCCGCCTTCGTCATCGTCGTCAGGCCAGCCTAGACGAAGACGGCCGGCGCAATCGCCTGCGCCGGCCGGTTCTCGCCTCGGAACGTCGCAGGATCAGAAGTTGGCGCGGACGCCGATCTTCCCGGTCCAGGAGTATTCCTCGTACTGCAGCAGGCGCTTGCCGTTCGGGCCGTTCTGGTAGGCGACATAGGGCTCGTCGCCCAGGTTCACCAGTTCGGCCACGATCTGGAAGTTGGACGAGACCCGGTACTTGGCCGAGATGTCGTACTGCAGGTGGTCTTCGACGTAGCGGTCGCTCTCGGCGTCGCCGCCCAACTCGTCCAGATACTTGTCGCGATAGGCTGCGGCCAGGCGCAGGCTGACCGGGCCTTTCTCATAGCCGAGCGTCGCATTGTAGGTGTGCTGCGCCGAGGCGGGCAGGGGGATGGTGCGGCCCAGGACTTCGCCCTCGGCGTCCGTATAGGTGTAGTTGAAGCCCACGAGCAGGCCGTCGAACGGACCCGGCAGGAAGCGCAGGGCCTGCTGGTAGTTGAACTCCGCGCCGGTGACCGTGGCCTCTTCGCCATTGATCGGGATCACCGCCTCGTCATAGGCCACGCCCAGGAAGGACCCGTCCTCGAGCTCGGCGTTGACGATAAAGTCCTCGATCTTCTTGTGGAAGACGCCGGCCGATAGCACGGCCTCAGGCGCGAAATACCACTCGGCCGAGAGGTCGAGGTTCCAAGCCTTGTAGGGATCGAGGTCGGGATTGCCGAACTCGCCTGCCCGCTCGCCGGCGTCGTCCTGGCCGATCATGAAGCGCGGGGCGATCTGGCCGATGCCGGGGCGCACCACGCTGCGGAAGGCGCCGGCCCGGACCACGAAGTCGCTGGTGGCGTCCCAGCGCAGGGTCGCGGACGGCAGCCAGTCGGTGTATTCGCGGCTGAAGCTGCGCGGCGTCACGAAGACCGAATCCTCGGTGAGCACGACGCCGTTGTAGGCGCCGCCCTCCTCGACCTCTTCCACCAGGTTGCCACGCATCTCGTTCTTGGTCCGCTCGACGCGGACCCCGCCCACCAGGCGCACCGGGCCGCCGCGATAGCGGGCCAGCAGGTAGCCGGCGTCGATATCCTCATCCACGCCGAAGTCGGCCAGGGCCGATTCCAGGTCGGTGTCGAAGTCGTTGCGCTCGAAGCCCCCCTGCTGGCTGGTCCAGAAGCCGCGGAAGCCGCCCTTGCCTGGGACCGGATCGATGGTCGCCAGGTTGTAGTCCTGCGGGCCCAGGAAGTCGGCCAGGGTCAGGTCGCTGGAAAAGCCGTCATAGACGTCGAGCTGCAGGTCGTAGGTCTTTTCCCGGCGGCGGCTCTTGGCGCCGGCCTGGATCTCCAGCTCGCCGGCCTCGAGCACGAAGGCGCGGGCCACGTCGAACTTCAGCGTCACCTCTTCGTCCTCGGCCAGGCTGAGCGAGGTGCGCTCCAGCTTGTCGAATTCGAACTCGGAGGGATCGAGGAAGTCGCCCAGGCCCTGGGTGATGGCATAGCCGGGCTTGGTCATGTCGCTGTAGTCGAAGGTCACGCCCAGCTCGCCGGCGCCGTCGAAGTCGCGGCTGAACTCGACGGGGTCGATGGAGCCGGATTCCTTCTCGCGGGCCTTCGACCAGGAGGCCGAGTAGTCGAAGGTCCAGGGGCCGGTCAGCGTCTTGCCGCCCACCGTGTAGGAGACGATGGACTGGGCCTCGAAGCGGTCCTTCAGGTCGCGGATCACCTTGATCTCGCCGTCGGCGGAATCGAATTCCGCCGTGGTCGCCGAGCCGCCGCTCGGATCCTCGTCCATCTCGAAGATCAGCCGGCGGCGATATTCCTGGTCCTCGAACTGGCTGTAGAGGCCCCGGGCATAGAGGTCGGTGGTGTCGGTCAGGCGGAAGTCGACCGACAGCGAAGCGCCCTTGCGGGTGCGGTTCACGTCATAGTCGCGGTATTCCAGCGTCTTGGCCGAGACCACGCCGCCGGCCTCCTCCCAGTCGTCGGCCTCGACATTGTCGGTGGCGAACTGGCGCTCATAGAAGGACAGGCCGCCGGCGATCCCCAGCCGGTCGCCGAAGGTGCGCGAGAAGTCGGCCGAGACCTTGGGCGACCACTTGCCGGTGAGGTCGTTGTAGGAGCCCTCGGCGGTGAACCCCAGGAAGGGCTTCAGCCGGTCCAGCGCGCTGGTGGTGGTGATCTCGATGGAGGCGCCGATGGTGTCGCCGTCCATGTCGGGGGTGAGGGTCTTCTTGATCTCGATGGACTCGACCAGCTCGGCCGGCACCACATCCAGGGCCACGGAGCGGACGTCGGATTCCGGCGCCGGCACCCGGGCGCCGTTGATCGAGGCGGCGTTGAGGTTGGGGTCGAGACCGCGGACGGCGATGAAGCGGCCCTCGCCCTGGTCGTTCAGGACATTGACGCCCGGCGCGCGGCGGACGGCCTCAGCGACGTTCTGGTCGGGGAACTGACCCACGGCGTCGCGGGTCAGGACGCTCTCCACGCCCTCGGCCTGACGCTGGCGGGCGAGCGAGGAGTTGAGATTGCCCCGCTGGCCCACCACCAGCAGCTCGGCCACCGAGCCGTCGGCGGGCCGCACGACGATCTGCGCCTGGGCGCCGGGCTCGGCCACGGTCACCTGGGTGGTGGTGGTCTGGCCGCCGGAATAGGTGGTGCGCAGGGTGTAGGTCCCGGCCGGCACGTCGGCGAAGCGGAAGGCGCCGTTGGGGCCGGTTTCGGCCGAACGGTCCAGTTCGACGACGGTGACCAGGGCGCTCTGCAGGGTGCGCGCGCCGGAGGCGTCGCTCACCGTCCCGCTGAGCACCGCGGCCGAGGCCTGGCTGGCCGCCGCCAGGGCCAGAGCCGAAATTCCCGCCATCCACAGACGACGCCCGAACTTGTCGCGCATGGTTTGCCCCCTCATTGACGCATTGCGTCGGTTGTCGGGGCTTTGACCTAGAAGCGTGACACTGGCGGCAAGGGCGGGTGACGAATCGATGACGGCCCAGGCGTGAACCTGGGCCGTCGGGTCGATCGATCAGGTCCTGGAGGCGGGCGGTTTCCGCGTCCAGGCGCCAGATCAGAAGCGGTAGGCGGCGGTGAACCGCACGGAGTGGATGTTGAACTCGTCGCTGGTGCGCTGGAAGTCCGTGCCCGAACCGTTGGTCGAGGTGAACGGGCCGCCGGCCGGACCGCCCGCGGCGCGGACGGCGTAGTTGTCGTCGTCCAGGCGGGTGTAGAGGTATTCCAGGCCAAGGCTCACATCGTTGGTGATCTTGTGCTCGACGCCGCCGCCCAGCTGCCAGCCATGCGCCTTGTCGTCGTCCTCGGAGACGTCGGTGAAGGTGTTGGCGGTGTTGGTGGTGGAGAAGCTGTGCTGGATGTCGCCCATGGCGTAGCCGCCGGTGACATAGGGCAGGGTGGCGCCGACCGCATAGCCGATGCGGGCGCGGGCGGCGAGCAGGCCGTCCAGCTCACGGGCCATGGTGTAGGAGGCGGGCGTGGCGGAAAACGCGGTGACGCTGTCCTTCACATCGGTGCGGACGGCTTCGCCCACCACGCCGGCGACGATATTGCCGAATTGCCAGTCATAGCCGGCGCGGACGCCGAATTCCGGGCCGCCCTCGTCGCCGCCGCAGGCGCTGGCGCGGGTCGGGTTGTAGGTGCGGCCGTCGCAGAAGCCGGCGGCGAAGGCGTCGGTCCCAGAGCCGGTGCGCACGGTGTCGCCATAGGTCCCGTCGAGATTGGTGTCGAAGACGATGGATTCGTCGTCGTTCTCAGCCTGCCAGCCATAACCGGCGACACCGCCGATATAGGCGCCGGTCCAGTCGTTGGCGGTCTGGGCCTGGGCGGCGGACGCCGCGGTCAGGGCGCCGATGGCGGCGGCGGCGCAAAGCATGGTCTTCATGACTGTAATCCTTGTCGTACTGCGAGAGCCCCCTCAGGCCTCGGATAGCAGCAACGTCCTCAGGCGGCCGGCGGATGCCCCGCGACGGCGGTCAAGCTTCCGATGACGGACGATGTGTTGCCCTTGGGTCACAGGGGGTGTGTGCGGACGGCAGGCGGACGGCGGCGCGTCGCCAAACCTTGGCTTGACCGCCGCAAGCGCCTCGGACTCTGCTCTGGTCAGATAACAAAAGGGAGGGGACCATGAAGCCCTGGATCAGCCTGATCGCCGCGGCCTGTGGCCTGTTGGCGGCCACCACCGCCTCGGCCGCGCCGGCCACCATCCGTGTGGAATCCGGGACCCTGGCGGGCGAGGCCACCGACCGGGCGCGGGTGTTCCGCAACATCCCCTATGCCGCCCCGCCGGTGGGCGCCCTTCGCTGGGCGCCGCCCCAGGCGCCGGAGGCCTGGACCGGATCGCGGCCGGCGGTGGCGGCCGGCCCTTCCTGTCCCCAGCCCATGCGCGAGGACGGCGCCCCCAACCCCGGCGGCGCCAATGGGCCGATGAGCGAGGACTGCCTGCAGCTCAATGTCTTCGCCCCCCTGGCCAAGCCGGGCGCCCAGCCCGCCCCGGTCATGGTCTGGATCCATGGCGGCTCGCACCGCACCGGCGCCGGCTGGGTCTATGACGGGCAGAACTTCGCCCGCGACGGCGTGGTGCTGGTGGCCATCAACTATCGCCTGGGGCCGCTGGGCTATTTCGCCCATCCGGCCCTCACCAAGGCGGCGGGCCCCAAGGCGCCGCTCGGCTCCTATGGGCTGATGGATCAGATCGCGGCGCTGAAATGGGTCCAGCGCAATATCGCCGCCTTCGGGGGCGACCCCAACAATGTGACTTTGTTCGGGGAATCGGCCGGGGGCATGAGCACGCTCGCCCTGCTGGCTGCGCCGCAGGCCAAGGGGCTGTTCCACAAGGCCATCGTCCAGTCCGGCGGCGGCTGGTTCGAACCCGACAGCCTGAAGGCGCGGGAACAGGCCGGGGTCGCGGCGGCCGAAAAGCTTGGCCTGCCGGCCAAGACCACGGTCGCCCAACTGCGCGCCGTGCCCGTCGAGACGCTGATCAAGACCGTGGAGGCCGACTTCGGCCCCTTCCCCGATGGCCGGATCCTGCCGCGCACCGCCACCCAGGCCTTCGCGGCCGGCGCGGAGATCGACGTGCCGATGATAGATCGGCAGAGCGTCGTGTAGGGAAAGAGTGTAGATCTCGGTGGGCGCCGTATCATTAAAAAAAAAAACAGAACACTCCCACCCCTCTACCTCTCGCTCTCCACCGCACCCAACACCGCCC
>CALEOQ010000109.1 GCA_937910255.1 uncultured Caulobacteraceae bacterium
CGGTTCTGGACCCCCTCGCCTTTGTCGGGCGCGATGGCCGGCGACAGCTCCGCAAAGACCACGCCCTTGTTGTTGTCGATGACCATTCCGTCGTCGGGGTTGGGCGTGCGCCAGTCCTGGGCGGCGGGCGCCCCGAGGGACGGGCTCTCGGCCTGCGGAGCGGCGCGCTGCGCCAAGGCCGGCGTGGCCGCCGTCGCAAGTGCGAGGGCGGCGATCAGGGAGATACGGATCATGGGATCACTCGTAATAGGCCGAAGCCTCGACGACCAGCCCATCGGCGCCGAACCGGACCACCTCGACCACCTCGGCGTCGGTCCGCGAGCTGTGATAGCGGATGGCCACCGACTCCACGCCAGCCAGCACGCTGCGCAGGGTGAAGCGGAGATCGGGGATCCGGCGCAGGGCTTCGCCCCAATAGGCCGCCAGGGCCGCCTTGCCCACCACTCGGCCGGAGGCCTCGCCGGTGATCTTCGCCGCCGCGGGGCTGGTGAAGACAATCTCCTCGGCGTAGTGGGAGAGGATCGCCTCGAGGTCGTGCTGGTTCCAGGCCTCGATCCAGGCCCGGGCGAACGCCTCGCCCGTCGGCATCAGCCGCGGACCTTGGCCAGCAGGGCTTCCTTGACCGCCGGGCTGACGAACTTGCCCACCTCGCCGCCCAGGGTGGCGATCTCCTTGACCAGACGCGAGGCGATGGCCTGGTGGCGGGGATCAGCCATCAGGAACACGGTCTCGATCTCGCGATCGAGCTGCTGGTTCATGGCCGTCATCTGGAATTCGTATTCGAAGTCGGCCACGGCGCGCAGGCCGCGGATGATCATGGTGGCGCCGATCTGGCGGGCGAACTGCAGCGTCAGGCCCTCATAGGGCTGGACGTCGATCTCGATGGAGGTGGCCAGCGGGGCGGTCTCGGCCTTGATGATCTCCACCCGCTCTTCGAGGGAGAACATGGGCCCCTTGCCGGCGTTGATGGCCACGCCGATCACCAGCTTGTCCACCAGCTTCACCGCCCGACCCATGATGTCGGAATGGCCATTGGTGATCGGATCGAACGTGCCCGGATAGAGCCCGATGCGGGTCATACGACGCTTCCCCGTGTTCCAGTTCGTTCGGCTTTCGCCGCCCGGCCCGCCGATTGCAAGACCTAATCGGCGCTGTCGGCGCCCGGATCGTCACCGGCGTCGTCGTCACCCTCTGCGACCGCGCCTTCCGAGCCTTCGGCCAGACGCTCCACGGAGACCACGTGCTCGTCGGCGGCGGTGCGGAAGATGGTCACCCCTTGCGTGTTCCGGCCTGCGATGCGGACCTGGCTCACAGGGGTGCGGATCAGCTGGCCCTGGTCGGTGACCAGCAGAAGCTCGTCGCCGTCCTCGACCGGGAAGGAGGCGGTCAGGCGACCGCCCCGCTTGGTGAGATCCTGGGCGATCAGGCCCTGGCCGCCACGACCGGTGCGGCGGAAGTCATAGGCCGAGCTGCGCTTGCCAAAGCCCTCGGACGAGACGGTGAGGATGAACTCCTCGGCCGCGCCGAGGGCGGCGATGCGTTCGACGGGCAGGCTGAGATCGGCGCCGTCGATCTCCTCGTCCTCGACGATCTCAGGCGCGACGGGCTCGTCCGCCTCGCCGGAGGCGGCCGCACGGATGGCGTTGGCGTGGCGCAGATAGGCGCTGCGTTCGGCCGGGGTGGCGTCCACCGAGCGCAGGATGGCCATGGAGATGACGCTGTCGCCCTCGCCCAGCCGTACGCCGCGCACGCCGGTGGAGTCGCGGCTGGCGAAGACGCGGACCTCGCCCACCGAGAAACGGATGCAGCGGCCGGCCGAGGTGGTCAGCAGGACGTCCTGATCGGCCTGACAGACCGCCACGCCGATAATGGCGTCGCCTTCGTCCAGCTTCATGGCGATCTTGCCGTTGCGGTTGATCTGCACGAAGTCCGACAGCTTGTTGCGCCGGACATTGCCCGAGCGCGTGGCGAACATGACGTCGTACTGATCCCAGCTGCTCTCGTCCTCGGGCAGCGGCAGGATGGTGGTGATCGCCTCGCCCTGCTCGATGGGCAGCAGGTTGACGAAGGCCTTGCCGCGGGAGTTCGGCGCGCCGACCGGCAGGCGCCACACCTTCAGCTTGTAGACCTTGCCGCCGGAAGAGAAGAACAGCACCGGCGTATGGGTGTTGGCCGAGAACACGCGGGTGACCACGTCCTCGTCCTTCATGGACATGCCCGAGCGCCCCTTCCCGCCCCGATGCTGGGTGCGGTAGGTGGCCAGCGGCGTGCGCTTCACATAGCCCGAATGGGTGACGGCGATGACCATGTCTTCGCGGGCGATGAGGTCCTCATCGTCCATGTCGCCGCCGCCTTCGAGGATCTCGGTGCGGCGGGGCACGGCGAAGGCGGTCTTCACCTCGATCAGTTCGTCACGGACGATGCCCATGACCTTTTCCCGCGAGGCGAGGATTTCGAGATAGCCCTGGATGGCGCCGGCCAGCTGATTGGCCTCGCCGAAGATCTCGTCGCGGCCGAGCCCAGTGAGGCGCGACAGGGTGAGCGCCAGGATGGCCCGGGACTGCTCCTCGGTCAGGCGGATCTGGTTGCCCTCGACCAGCACGGTGCGCGGGTCGGCGATCAGGTCCACCAGCGGCATCATGTCCCCGGCCGGCCAGGCCCGCGCGGTCAAACGCTCGCGCGCCTCGGCCGGGTCCTTGGACGAGCGGATGATGTGGATGACCTCGTCGATATTGGCCACCGCGATGGCCAGCCCGACCAGGACATGGCCGCGGTCGCGGGCCTTGGAGAGTTCGAACTTGGTCCGCCGGACCACGACCTCTTCGCGGAAATCGACGAAGGCGACGATCAGGTCGCGCAGGTTCATTTCCCGCGGACGTCCCCGATCCAGGGCCAGCATGTTGACCGGGAAGGACGACTGCAGCGGGGTGAAGCGATAGAGCTGGTTGAGCACCACCTCGCCCGAGGCGTCGCGCTTGAGCTCGACCACCACGCGCATGCCGTCGCGGTCGCTCTCGTCGCGCAGATCAGCCACGCCCTCGATCCGCTTGTCGCGGACCAGTTCGGCGATGCGCTCCACCAGGGCGGCCTTGTTGACCTGATAGGGCAGCGCCGTGATCAGAACGGCTTCGCGATCCTTGCGGATCTCCTCGATCGAGGCCTTGCCGCGGGTCACCACCGAGGCGCGCCCGGTGAGCATGGCCTGACGCGACGCCGCGCGGCCCATGATCTCGCCACCGGTGGGGAAGTCCGGACCCGGCACGATATCGGCCAGTTCCTCGAGCCCGATGGTGGGATCGTCCACATAGGCCAGGCAGGCGTCGATCACCTCGCCCAGATTGTGCGGCGGGATATTGGTCGCCATGCCCACGGCGATGCCGCCGGCGCCGTTGACCAGCAGGTTGGGGATGCGCGAGGGCAGGACGGCCGGCTCGTGCTCGGAGCCGTCATAGTTGGGCTTGAAGTCGACCGTGTCCTTGTCGAGGTCGGCCAGGACCGACATGGACGCCTTGGTCAGGCGGCATTCGGTGTAGCGCATGGCCGCGGGCGGATCGTTGTCCACCGAGCCGAAATTGCCCTGACCATCGATCAGCAGCAGCCCCATGGAGAACGGCTGGGCCAGCCGCACCAGGGTCATGTAGATCGCCGAGTCCCCGTGCGGGTGATACTTACCCATGACGTCACCGACGACCCGGGCCGACTTCACATAGCTCCGGTCAGGGGTGTGCCCCTGCTCGCTCATGGAGAACAGGATGCGGCGGTGAACGGGCTTGAGCCCGTCGCGGGCGTCCGGCAGCGCGCGGCTGACAATGACGCTCATGGCGTAGTCGAGATACGAGCGCTTCAGCTCGTCTTCGATGGCGATAGGGGCGATGCCCCCGCGCCGGCCATCATCCGGTGGGTTATGAAGATCGTCGGTCAAGGCGGGGAAAAACCGTCAGAATCGGACACAAAACGCGAATTGAGGTGTTAGCATTCCCGAAAGGCTGAGCCAACGCCGGCTCGGCTTCTGTCGTCTCTTGCGTCTGCGGAAGGTCTCTCGATGAAACTCCTCGCCTCCTCCATCGCCCTCCTGGCCCTTAGCGGGCTGGCCGCCCATGCCGCCGATATCGGCCAGTCGACCAAGGCCGAGCTGAAAGGCAATGAGGGCCAGATGATCGGCTCGGCCACCCTGACAGAAGCGCCCAAGGGCGTGGTCATGCGGGTGGAGGTCCAGGGCCTGACGCCGGGTTGGCACGGCCTGCACTTCCACGAAAAGGGCGATTGCTCCAAGTCCGACTTCACCTCGGCCGGCGGCCACGTCCACACGCAGGCCAGCATGGTCCATGGCCTGCTGAACCCCGACGCCAATGAGTCCGGCGACCTGCCCAACCTCTATGTCGGCGCCGACGGCAAGGGTGCGACCGAGGTGTTCAGCACCTATGTGTCCCTCGACGGTCAGGGCGGCCGCGCCAGCCTGCAGGATGACGACGGCTCGGCCATTGTCATCCACGCCGCGCCGGACGACCACATGACCCAGCCGATTGGCGGGGCCGGCGCGCGGGTGGCCTGCGCCGTCATCGGAAGCTGAGCTTCGGCGGCTAGACGTGGCGGCCAGGACAGCTTCCGTTCAGGTTCAACCCTTTAGAAGGCGTTCCGTACGTCCTTAAGGAAGACTGGAATGAAGCGTTTCACATCCCCTGTCCTGGCCGCCCTCGCCCTGACGACGGCCCTCGCCGGGCCTGCGGCGGCGGCCGAGGCGATCCTTCCCGGCTATTGGGAGAGCACCAACCGGCTGCTCTCCCCGATCCGGACCACCGATGTGGAAAAGCGCTGCATCACCCCGGCCGACGTCGAGAAGTTCATGATGGGGCCGAGCAATCGGCACTATAGCTGCACCTATCCCACCCGCTCCTTCGCTGGCGGCAAGATTCTTCTGAAGGGGACCTGCGTCAGCAAGAAGGGTCGGCAGGTGGCGGTGTCCGGCGAGGGCGCCTTCACGCCCACCAGCTTCAACCTGACGGCCAATATCGCCACCACCTTCGCCGGCATTCCCCTGTCGGGAAAGGCCAGCACCGAGGCGCGGCGGATCAGCGACGTGTGCCCGCCCAAGGACACCAGCGCTTCGGAATAGCCAGCCCCGTTGTCCAGGGGTCGGGCGCCGGGCATAAGGCCCCGTGCGCTGGCCCCTGCCCCCTTCCCTTCGCCGCCTTTCCGGCCGACGCCGGCTGATCGCGGCCCAACTGCAGGCCCGGCACGCCTGGCGCATGGCGGTGATCGTCGTCGTCTCGGTCCTGGCGGGCCTCGCGGCGGCCTATTTCGCGCGCCTTTGCGACTGGGCCATGGAGACCCACGCAGGCCTGCCCGCCGCGCGCCCGGCCTTCGCCGTCCTGCTCCTGCCGCTCGGGTTCGCCCTGGCCGATCGGCAGCGCCCCCGTCTGAACCCCCTTCCCGTCGTCCATCCGTATGCCCGC
>CALEOQ010000110.1 GCA_937910255.1 uncultured Caulobacteraceae bacterium
CGCTGTCTCGCCGACACCCTGATGAGTACTGTGCTGCTTGACTTCCCTTTGGACGTCTGCCTGTGTCTTTCTTTTTTTTTTCAAGCAGAAGACGGCATACGAGCTTACGATGTGACTGGAGTTCAGACGTGTGCTCTTCCGATCTGCCGCGCCGCGTTACGCCGGCCCCGGCCGCGCCGACGCCCGCCCCCGCCCCGGCCAAGCCCACGGTGGACAAGGCCCGCGCCGGCCAGCTCAGGGCGCAAGGTCTGGTGGAGCTTAACCGTGGCGAAGTCCAGAAGGCTGTCAGTCTGCTTCGCCAGGCCCAGCAACTGGACCCGGACAACGCCCTGATCGCCCGAGATCTGCAGCGTGCGGTGCGGATTCAGAGCGCTGTAAGCAACCGACGGTGACTTAAGCTCCCCGCGCCCAACCTCATCTTAACCTGACGACGTTAGGTCTGATGCGAAGTTAAGCCGTCTCGGCGGCGAAGCAACGCCAGGATGGCGACGGGATGAGTGGGAATCGGGTGATGACTCTGGTCGGTCGTTATGAACTGGTGGAGCGGATCGGCGAGGGCGCCATGGCCGAGGTCTGGCGCGCCCACGATCCCGGTATCGACCGCGTCCTGGCCATCAAGATCCTGAAGCCCGAGTTTCGCCGCATCCCGGAATACGCCGCCCGCTTCCTGCGCGAGGCCAAGGCGGCAGGCGCCCTGGCCCATCCGTCCATCGTCACCATCTATGATGTGGGCGAGGTCGACGGCTATCCCTACATCGCCATGGAACTGCTGGACGGCGACCCTCTCGATGTCGTGCTCGCCCGCGAAGGGCCGCTGGACGACGAGCGGGTCCTGGCCATCGCCGGGCAACTGGCCGGCGCGCTCAGCTACGCCCACCTGTCGGGCGTGGTGCACCGGGACATCAAGCCCTCGAACATCATGCTGGGCGCCGACGGCCGCGCGATCAAGATTCTCGACTTCGGCATCGCCCGGGTGGCGGAGGCCAGCCGCGACGAGACCGACCGGGAGCACCTCAAGACCCAGATCGGTCAGGTCCTGGGCACACCGCGCTATATGAGCCCCGAGCAGGCCCTGGGCCAGGTGGTCGACGGGCGCTCGGATCTCTTTTCCGTCGGCGTGGTGCTCTATGAGCTGGTGACCGGCAAGGCAGCCTTTTCCGGCTCCAGCGCCGCCACCCTGGCCCTGCAGATCACCCAGCAGAATCCGCCGCCGATCACCGACCTGGCCCCCGGCTGTGCGGGCGGCCTGCGCTTCATCATCGAAAAGCTGCTGGCCAAGCGGCCGGAACGCCGCTTCGTGGACGGCGCCGACCTCAAGCGCGCCGTCGAGCGCGAGATCAAGGCCCATGAGGCGGTCAACGCCGACGATGCGGCGCGGGGCCGTTATCTGCCGCTGCAGGTCCGCCTGACCCTGGCCATGGTGGCGGTGACCGCCATCGCCCTGGTGTTCAGCATCAATGCGGTTCTCGACCGCCAGTATCGGGCCATGGAGCAGATCGCCCTGGCCTCGGGCTCGTCCATCGCCGCCTTCGTGGCCAGCAACGCCGCCCTGCCGGCGGTGGAGAATTCCGCCGCCCCGCCGGCCGAGCGGGACTGGACCCCGATCCAGGCCTTCATCGCGGCCGCCGCCAAGGATCAGTCCGTCCGCTGGATGACCATGGTGGACGCCGAAGGCTTCATTCGTGGGGCCAGCGATCCGTCCCTTCTGGGGCGGCGCTATGAGGCGCCGGTCGGCGAGAGCGTCGTCCACCGGGGCCGCGACGTGGTGGTCACCGACATCGACCTGGCCGCCGACCAGCCCGGCTTCCGTTTCGTCCATCCGATCCTCTATGCCGACCAACCCTTTGGCCTGATCGAGGTCAGCATCAGCAAGGCCGAGCTTGAGGCGGCTGCGGCGACCTCGCGCAACCTGATGATCGGTCTGGCCGCCGTCATCCTGGCGAGATCGGAAGAGCACACGTCTGAACTCCAGTCACGCCGTAATCTCGTATGCCGTCTCTTGCTTGAAAAAAAAAAAACACTACCAC
>CALEOQ010000111.1 GCA_937910255.1 uncultured Caulobacteraceae bacterium
GTGGAGTGGAGGGGGTGCGGAATGTGTGCGAGATGAGGAGGTGGCTGAGAGCGTTAACAACTGCTGTCGTGGGATGCGTGATGTGGTGATGTTGTATTTATTTGAAGGATACGGCGACCACCAAGATCTACACTCTTTCCCTACACGACGCTCTTCCGATCTTCGCGGGTCAGCAGGTGCCAGCCTTCTGCATAATAGGCCGAGCGGTCGGTGGGCTTGATCCGTTCCGCGGCCTGGAAGGCCGGACGTTCAGGAATGATCTCGTCGTTTTGGCCATAGAGGTACAGCACCGGAACCTGCAGGCGGCCGATGTCGCGCCAGGCGTTCTCCATCAGGTCCACCAGGCCATAGAGGGTGTCCGACCGCGCGCCCCAGATCATCAGGGGGTCCGCCCCCATGGCCCGCAGCTCGGCCACATTGTCGGTGGGCTGAACCCGGTCGGTGACCCAGCTGGGCGGAGTATAGACCTTGGGTCCCGTGACATGGGCGGCGAACCACAGGGCGGTCTTGTAGGGCAGAGGCTGGGTCGACCACCCCCAGACCGCCGGCGCCATCAGCACCAGCCGGTGCGCGGCGGGGGGCCGCTCCGAGGCGAAGGCGCGGATGGCGACGGCCCCGCCCATGCTCTCGCCGGCCACCACCACCAGGGCGTGGGGATGGCGGGCGCGAACCAGCGCGACCAGGGTCCGCAAGTCCTCCTGCAGCACCGTCTCATCAGGCCAGACCCCGCGGTTGGGCGAGCGGCCGAAGCCCCGCTGGTCATAGGCGTAGGTGGTCACCCCGTGCTCGGACCAATAGGGCGCGGCCAGGTGGAAGGCGTTGGCGTAGTCGTTCATCCCATGCACGGCGACGACCACCGCGTCCGGCGCGCCGTCCCGGGCCTCCCAAGTGGTCAGGCCCAGCCGCGCGCCATCGAAGCTGACGAAGCGGTCGCCGGCCAGGCGCGGGCCTTCAAAGCCCAGGGGCGGCTGGCCTGCGGTCTGGACCATGAGCGGCGTACAGGCCCCGAGCATCAGGGCGAGCAGGAGGATGGTCAGACGAGTCATGCGCGCAAAAGAGCCTCCACCCTTTGGCGAAGATAGGGCGTGACCTCGGCCTCGAACCAAGGATTGCGCTTCAGCCAGGCGGTGTTGCGCCAGGATGGGTGCGGCAGGGGCAGGATGCCCGGCCCATACTCAGTCCAGGCGGCCACCGTCTCGGTCATCGTCGCCTTGCGCGCAGCCCCCAGGGCCCAGGCCTGGGCGTAGGACCCGACCAGCAGGGTCAGCTCCACCTTGGGCAGCTGGGCCAGCAGCTGGCGGCGCCAAAGCTGGGCGCAGCGGACCGGCGGCGGATAGTCGCCGCCCTTGGGATTGGTCCCGGGAAAGCAGAAGGCCATAGCCGCCACGCCGATCGCCGGGTGGCCATAGAAGGTGTCCCGATCGATCCCCATCCAGCTGCGCAGACGCACGCCCGACGGATCGTTGAACGGCAGCCCGGTCTCATGCACCAGCCGACCCGGCGCCTGGCCGCAGATCAGCAGCCGGGTCTCAAGGCCCACCCGCACCACCGGCCGCGGCTCGGGCACGAGATCGCCGGCGCAGGCCCGGCAGGCGGCGATGTCGCTGAGCAGCGTCTGAAGGGCCGGCGGAGAGGTCATCGGGTCGATGTAGGCGCAGCAGGTCTTCGCCGCCACGTCGGGCGCCGGAACGAAGTGCGACAACCTGCCCACCGTGATCGGCGGCGCTTCAAGTTCTGTTAACCGAGTATCCAGGCTCCTGCCTCAGGATCGCCCCATCTCCGGCCGGCTGTCGGGCGCTTGGGCCGCGATCTGAACGAGTGACATTGTGATGCTGAAGACGATCAAGGGCCGCATGCGCCTCTCCTGGGGCGTCGGCATGGCCTCCATGCTGGCCCTGGCGGGGCTCAACGTCACCCTGCTGCGCATGGTCGCCGAGGCCGGCGGCGGGGCCGAGGCCGACCGCATCCTGGCGATGGCCACGACCATCAGCATCGGGATCGGCGTCGCCACCGTGGTCGGCGTGGTGTTGGGCGCGCTCTATTTCGAAAGCCTGGTGATCACCGCCCTCTCCAAGATGAGCGGCGTCATGCGGCGGCTGGCGGCCGGCGAAAGGGTCGAGGCCATTCCCGGCGCCGAGCGCGGCGACGAAATCGGTCAGATGGCCGCCAGCGTCGTGGTGTTTCGCGAGAACGCCGATGTCCGGGCGCAGCTGGAGAACGAGGCCCAGGCCGCCCGGGGAGAACTGGATCGCCGGCTGGCCGCCGCCGAAGCGGCCTTTGAGCGCGCCAGCCAGGATCAGAAGGCGCTGGTGGAGGCCATGGCCAAGGCGCTGTCGCGCCTGGCCCGCGGCGATCTGGGCGCCCGGATCGAGGTCGCCGTGGCTCAGGACTACTCGGCCCTGAAGTCGGACTTCAACGCCGCGGTCAGCCAGCTGGAGGGCGCCTTTGGCGCCATCGCCACCGCCACCGGCGAGATCCGCGCCGGCTCCCAGGAAATCGCCACCGCCGTGGATGACCTGTCCCACCGCACCGAGCGACAGGCCGCCAGCCTGCAGCAGACCGCCGCGGCCCTCGATGAGATCACCATCACCGTTCGCAATACGGCGTCCGGCGCGCGCCAGGCCAATGGCGCCATGGCCGCGGCTCGCGGCGACGCCGCGCGCAGCGGAGAGGTGGTCGGCCAGGCCGTCACCGCCATGGGCCAGATAGCCACGTCCGCCCAGGAGATCAGCAAGATCATCGGGGTGATCGACGAGATCGCCTTCCAGACCAACCTGCTCGCCCTCAACGCCGGGGTCGAGGCCGCCCGGGCCGGCGACGCCGGCCGCGGCTTCGCGGTGGTCGCCTCGGAAGTCCGCGCCCTGGCTCAGCGCTCGGCCGACGCCGCCAAAGAGATCAAGGGGCTGATCGAGATCTCGGGCCAGCAGGTCCAGAGCGGCGTCGATCTGGTGGGCCAGACCGGCGAGGTTCTCAACGGCATCGTCGGCAAGGTCACCGAAATCTCCGATG
>CALEOQ010000112.1 GCA_937910255.1 uncultured Caulobacteraceae bacterium
CCACGACGTCCGCGCGTGAGTACTGTGTGCTGTCCGGTCTGGTGTCTCAGACGAAAAAGATGTTTGTATTCTTCTACATATTTTTTTTTTAATGATACGGCGACCACCGAGATCTACACTCTTTCCCTACACGACGCTCTTCCGATCTGGGATTGGCCCGGAAGGACTGGGCCGCGGCCTTCAGGCCCCGCTGATCGGCCGGGGTATAGGCCCGCAGGGCGTGCTGGATGCGGTTGCCCAGCTGGCCCAGCACGGCGTCGGGGATGTCGGCCGGGTTCTGGGTGACGAAATAGACGCCCACGCCCTTGGAGCGGATCAGGCGCACCACCTGCTCGACCTTTTCCAGAAGCCCGCGCGGGGCGTCGCGAAACAGCAGGTGGGCCTCGTCGAAGAAGAAGGCCAGCCGCGGCTTTTCGGGATCGCCCACCTCGGGCAGCTCTTCGAACAGCTCCGACAGCAGCCACAGCAGGAAGGTGGCGTAGAGCCGGGGCGAGTTGATCAGCCGGTCTGCGGCCAGGATGTTCACATGGCCGCGGCCCGCGCCGTCCACCCGCATCAGGTCGCTCAGCGCCAGGGCCGGTTCGCCGAAGAAGCCGGCCGCCCCCTGGTCCTCCAGCACCAGCAGCTTGCGTCGGATGGCCGCCAGGCTCGCCTTGGCCACGGCGCCGTACCTCTGGCTGATCTCGGCGGCGTTCTCGCCGACGAAGCCCAGAACCGCCTGCAGGTCCTTGAGGTCGAGCAGCAGCAGCCCCTCCTCGTCGGCCACCCGGAAGGCGACGGTGAGCACGCCCTCCTGCACATCGTTCAGCTCCAGCATCCGCGAGAGCAGCAGGGGTCCCATCTCCGACACCGTGGCGCGGATCGGATGGCCCTGCTCGCCGAACAGGTCCCAGAAGACGGTGGGCGCAGCCAGGGCCGGCAGGTCCAGGCCCATCTTGGCGGCCCGGGCCAGCAATTTTTCGTTGGGGGCGCCGGCCACGGCCACGCCGGAGAGGTCGCCCTTCACATCGGCGGCGAACACCGGCACGCCGGCGTCCGACAGCCCCTGGGCCAGGATCTGCAGGGTCACGGTCTTGCCCGTGCCGGTGGCGCCGGCCACCAGCCCATGGCGATTGGCGCGGTCCAGGCGCAGGAAGAGCTGGCCTGAGCCCTCGCCCAGGCCCACCAGCACGTCCCCGTTTCCGGCCCCATCTTTCGCCGTCGCCATGATCGTCTCCTCCCCTGCGAACGCTCAAGCTATCGGGCCGGCTTCGGCGCCGCCAGACGCATGACATGCCGCACGAAATGACAGGGTCGGCCCCTTGACCGGGACGGCGTTTCGGGTCCGCCTTGGCCACGCCCATCGCGGGGCGCACGAATCAGCGCCACGCATCGAGAGCAGGTCTTTTAATTGCGCCGTCCACACCTATCTGAAGTCCTGTCGGGGCTTCCCCACCCCCGGCCTCAAAGCGCCGCCCCGCAAGGGACGTCGGCGCAACGAGCCCCCCGCGCTCCGCTGACCCCCCTCGGCGGAGCCAGGCGCCGCCGGACTCTCTCCTCCGGCGGCGTTCTCGTTTTCAGGAGGGCCGCATGAGCGCGTCCGTGACCGAAGAGGCCGCCAAGGTTGGCCAGGATCTTTCCCGCCGGCTTCTGAGCCTGCTCAACGCCGGGGATGATCCGGCCCTGGAGGCCTTCGCCGCCCAGGCGGCCGAGGACGTGGTCCCCGCCGAGCTGCCGCAGTTCGACCTAGACGACCTGGCGACCAATCTCGCCGGCTTCTGGCGCTTCGCCGACAAGCGCCGCGGGCTCTCGCCCATCCTCAGGATCACCCGCGCCACCCGGGCCGGCGCCACCGAGCCCACCGAGTTCGACCTGGTGGAGATCGTCCAGGAGGACGCGCCCTTCCTGGTGGACAGCGTCATGGGCGAGATCGCCGACCAGGGCTTCCAGGTCCGCGCCATGTTCCATCCGGTGGTCGAGGTTCGCCGGGACGACAAGGGCGTCCGCGATCCCAAGGGCGAGGTTCGCCGGGAATCCATGATCCAGGTGGTGGTCGACCGCATCGGCCCCGACCGCGAGGACCAGCTCCTGGCGGGCCTGCGCACGGCGCTGGCCGACGCCCGGGCCGCGGTCGCCGATTTCCCGGCCATGCTGGACCTGATGGCCCGCACGGTGGCGGAGCTGGAGGCGCTCAGCCCCGACACGCCGCGGCGGGACGAGGAGCTGGCCTTCCTGCGCTGGCTGCACACCGAGCACTTCGTCTTCCTCGGCGCGCGGATCTACGAATACCCCCGGGTGGAGGGCGGCGACTACGCCCCTGAAGAGCCCCTGTTCCAGCCGCAGGACGGCCTGGGCGTCCTGCGCGATCCCGAGCAGCGGGTGCTGCGGCGGACCAATGAGCCGGCCGTCCTCACCGTGCAGCTGGCGCGGCGCCTGGAGGAGGACGCCGCCGTCACCGTGGCCAAGGCCAATATGCGCTCCCGCGTCCATCGCCGCGGCTACATGGACTATGTCGGCGTGCGCCGGTACGGCCCCGACGGGCGTCCCTCGGGCGAGGTTCGGTTCGTCGGCCTGTTCACCGCCGAGGCCTATGACCAGCCGGTGGGCGCGGTGCCCCTGGTGCGGGCCAAGGCGGCCGGCGCCCTGGCCCGGGCGGCCAAGGCCCCGGGCAGCCACAACGAAAAACGCCTGAAGAACATCGTCGAGAACTATCCCCGCGACGAACTCTTCCAGATGACCGAGGACGAGCTGCTGGCCAATGCGCTCGGCATCCTCCACCTCTATGACCGACCCCGGGTCCGGCTGTTCGAGCGCCGCGATCCCTTCGACCGGTTCGCCTCGATCCTGATGTTCGTGCCCCGGGACCGCTACGATTCCGACCTGCGGCGCCGGGCGGGTCAGCTCCTGGCCCAGGCCTATGGCGGCCGGGTCTCGGCCTATTATCCGAGCTTCTCGGAATCGCCCCTGGCGCGGGTGCATTTCATCATCGGCTTCACCCCCGGCCATGCCCGCGAGCCTGATTTGGCGCAGGTCGAGGCGCAGATCGCCGAGGCCGCCCGCACCTGGGGCGACCGGTTCGAAGCCGCCGTCCGCGGCCAGGACCGCCCGGCCGCCGCCACCGCCGACCTCGTCGGCCGCTATGCCGGCGCCTTCTCGCCCGGCTATCGCGACCGCTACGATGCGGCCGAGGCCCTGGCCGACATCGCGGTGATCGATGACCTCAAGCCCGGCGAGGCGATCCGCGTCCGGGCCTTCCGGCGCAATGGCGACACCGCCCGCCACTTCCGCTTCAAGCTCTATCGGCCCCTGGAGCCCGCGCCCCTGGCCGAGGTCTTGCCCATCCTGGAGAGCATGGGCCTGAAGGCCATGGTCGAGCAGGGCTTCGCCGTGCGCCGGACCGGCCTGGACCCCGTCTGGGTCCATGAGTTCGAACTGGACGATCCCCGCGGCGAGCATCTGGTGTTCGACGAGGTGAAGGGCTGCTTCGAGGCCGCCTTTGTCGCCGTCTGGACCGGCCAGACCGAGAATGACGGCTTCAACCGCCTGGTTCTGGAGCTGTCCATCGGCTGGCGCGACGCCGCCCTGGTCCGCGCCCTGGCCCGCTATCGCCAGCAGAGCGGCCTTGATCCTTCCCAGAGGTTGCAGGAAGAGGCGCTGAGCCGCCATCCCGGCGTCACCCGCCTGATCCTCGACCTGTTCCGCACCCGCTTCGATCCCGCCGTAAAGTCCGACCTCGCCGGCCGCACGGCCCAGGGCGAGGCGGTGATGGCCGAGATCACCGAGGCCCTGCAGGCCGTGCAGAGCCTGGACGACGACCGGGTGCTGCGACGCATCGCCCTGCTGGTCCAGGCGATCCTGCGGACCAGCTACTATCAGACCGACGACAAGGGCCAGCCGGCTCCGTTCATCAGCTTCAAGGTGGCCAGCGAAGACCTGGCCGACCTGCCGGCGCCCAAGCCCCACCGCGAAATCTATGTCTGGTCGACCACCGTCGAGGGCGTGCATCTGCGCTTTGGCCCCGTGGCCCGGGGCGGCCTGCGCTGGTCCGACCGTCGCGATGATTTCCGCACCGAGGTCCTGGGCCTGGCCAAGGCCCAGCAGGTGAAGAACGCCGTCATCGTGCCGGTGGGCGCCAAGGGCGGCTTCTATCCCAAGACCCTGCCGGCCGGCGGCGCGCCTGACGAGGTGCGCGCCGTCGCCATCGAGGCCTACAAGACCTTTCTCCGCGGCCTGCTGGACATCACCGACAATCTGACGCCCGAGGGCAAGGTGATCCCGCCGCAGGGCGTCGTCGCCTATGACGGCGAGGACCCCTATCTGGTGGTGGCCGCCGACAAGGGCACCGCCACCTTCTCCGACATCGCCAACGCGCTGGCCGAGTCCTACGGCTTCTGGCTGGGCGACGCCTTCGCCTCGGGCGGCTCGGCGGGCTATGACCACAAGGAGATGGGCATCACCGCCCGCGGCGCCTGGGAGGCGGTCAAGCGCCACTTCCGCGAGCTGGGCAAGGATATCCAGGCCGAGCCCTTCACCGTGGTGGGCGTCGGCGACATGTCCGGCGACGTGTTCGGCAACGGCATGCTGCTGTCGCGGCAGATCCAGCTGCTGGCCGCCTTCGACCATCGCCACATCTTCATCGATCCGGAGCCGGATCCCGAGGCGAGCTTCGTCGAGCGCGAGCGGCTGTTTGCGCTGCCGCGCTCCTCCTGGGACGATTATGACCGCGGGAAGATCTCGGCCGGCGGCGGCGTCTTTCCCCGCACCCAGAAGTCGATTCCCCTGAGCCCCGAGATCCGCCGCGTGCTGGGGATCGAGGCCGAGGCCCTGACCCCCACCGAGCTGATCAGCGCCATCCTCAAGGCCAAGGCCGAGCTGCTCTATCTCGGCGGCATCGGCACCTATGTGAAGGCCGCCGCCGAGAGCCACGCCGATGTGGGCGACAAGACCAATGACGCCTTGCGCATCAACGCCCAGGATCTGCATGTCCGGGTGGTGGGCGAGGGGGCCAATCTCGGCCTGACCCAGGCCGCCCGGATCGCCTTCGCCGAGGCCGGTGGCCGGGTGAACAGCGACGCTATCGACAATTCCGCCGGGGTCGATTCCTCCGACCACGAGGTCAATATCAAGATCCTCACCGGCATGGTCGAGCGGGCCGGCGAGCTGACCCGGCCCGACCGGGACAAGCTGCTGCGGTCGATGATCGACGACGTGGCCGCCCATGTGCTGGAGCACAACTACGACCAGAACCAGGCGCTTTCCCTGCTCGAGATGGACGCCGTGGGCGAGCTTGAGCCCCATGCGCGGTTCATGGCCCGGCTGGAATCCATGGGCCGCCTGGACCGCGCCGTGGAGGGGTTGCCCGACGCCGTAGCCATCGCCGAGCGGGCCGAGGCGGGCCGGGGCCTGACGCGGCCCGAGCTCGCCGTGCTGATGGCCTATGGCAAGATCCAGCTGTTCCGCGAGATGGTCGAGACCGAGGTTCCCGACGATCCCTGGTTCGAACGGGTGCTGGAGGGCTATTTCCCCGCGCCCCTGATGCGCTATGCGCCGGAAATGCGCCGTCACCGGCTGCGCCGCGAGATCATCGCCACGGTGGTGGCCAATGACGTGGTCAATCGCTGCGGCCCCAGTTTCCCCGGTCGGCTGATGGCCGCGGCGGGCTGCGACGCGCGGGCCTTCTTCGTCGGCTACGAGGCCGCCCGCGCGGTGCTCGACCTGGCCCGGCTATGGGAGTCGGTGGAGGCGCTGGACAATCAGATCCCGGCGCGGGCCCAGCTGCTGCTGCTGCGCCAGCTGGCCCGGCAGCTGCGCGGCCTGACCTTCTGGTTCGCCCGCCGGGCCTATCGCCAGGGCGAGGGCGTCACCGCCCTGATCGATCGCTACACCAAGCCCGCCCAGGCCCTGAAGGCCCTGGCGCCCGAGGTGCTGACCCCGGTGGAGCGCGCCGACCTGGACGCCCTGACCGAGCAGCTGATCGCCGCTGGCGCGCCGGAGGACATGGCCAAGGCCGTGGTCGAGCTGCAGCCCCTGACCGTCGCCGCCGACCTGGCCGACCTGGCCGAGGCCTCGCACTGGCCGGTGGAGAATGTGGCGCGCCTGCACCACAAGGTGGGCGAGGTCTTCGGCTTCGATCGCCTGCGGGCTGCGGCGGGCAGCCATTCGGCCGGCGACATCTTCGAGCGGACGGCCGTCCGGCGGCTGGTCGAAGACCTGCTGGCCGAACAGACGACCGTGGCCCGGGCGGTGATGGCCAAGGCGCGCAAGGCCAGCGCCGGCGCTGATGGGGAGGCGGTCAAGGCGGCCATCGCCACCTGGGCGGCCTCGGCGCAGGACGCCGTAGCCCAGGCCGGACGGACCATGGGCGAGATCGAGTCGGCCCCGGGCGGCTGGACCTTCGCCAAGCTCACCATCGCCCATGGGGCTCTGCGCGAACTGGCGGTTCGCGCAGAGGGCTGAGCGGCTAAAGCGCGTTCCGATAAGTGGGAACCGGTTATCGGACGAAACGCGCTCAAGACTTGGGGCGCCTTAGTGGCGGAAGACCCGCACGCCGGTGAAGGCCATGGTCAGGCCGGCCGCATCGGCGGCGGCTATCACCTCCTCGTCGCGGATCGAGCCGCCGGGCTGGATCACCGCCGTGGCCCCGGCCTCGGCCGCCTGGATCAGGCCATCGGCGAAGGGGAAGAAGGCGTCGGAGGCGCAGGCCGAGCCCTTGGCGAGCGACTCCGGCAGGCCGGCGGTCTCCGCCGCCTCGGCCGCGCGCAGGGCGGCAATTCGGGCGGAATCCTTGCGGTTCATCTGGCCGGCGCCGATGCCGGCGGTCTGGCCGCCCTTGGCATAGACGATGGCGTTGGACTTCACGTGCTTGGCCACGGTGAAGGCGAACAGCATGTCGCGCAGTTCGGCCTCCGTCGGCTGGCGCTTGGTGACGATCTTCAGGTAGATCGGAAGAGCACACGTCTGAACTCCC
>CALEOQ010000113.1 GCA_937910255.1 uncultured Caulobacteraceae bacterium
TAGTCGAGCTTTGTCCCTGCCCCCTACAGATCCACCCATCCAGCGCTGGCTATGGTACGATACCGAGACGGCTGACTGTGTCTCCTTGGATCGGTCGTCCTATGTTGAGACCCTCTTCGATGGCAGGCGGGTTCCGCTTCCGGAATGGGTCTGCACCGCGCCCGACGGTGGCCTCCACAAGAACGCCGACCTCCTCGCGCTGGATGTTGATATCGCCGAAGCGCCAAACACCTGCGATGAACTCAACTGGACGTGCGAGTATGTCGTCAAGCTCGTCGCGCACAGCTGGCTGGACGAGATTCGCGATCTCATTGACGAAGAACGGATTGGGCTGGGCGTGCTTCGACAGAACGGAGAAGTCGTCTCGGGGTGGTCAACGATCCACGAGCGTCGGCCGCCCGTTCTCCTTGCTACTGAGGGACACGTGAAAACCTGTCCGATCTGCGGGCATTCTTACACGGTCCTTCATGGGCGGGAGTACTTCTCCGATCCTGAGGTGATCGGGAGGCCGCTCATCGTCAACAGCAATGGCCTGTTTGTCCGCGAAGACATCGCTAGAAGCCGAAACCTGCGAACCCCGCGCGGTGCATTTGAGCCGGGCGTGATCGAATTCGAAGCGACGGGCTTTTGAGCGCCGCCGCGGCGTCAGGTCAGCTCCTCATGGCGTCCACCAGCATTTCTCTTTTTCCCCGTAGGGCCTTGTGCCGCGAGGGAGGCGCCTTGCTGCTTGTACGGCCGTCATGCGAACCGCCACATGGTGGTAGGCGGAGCGTCGAAGACTCGGCCGCTCCGAGCGGGCGAAGGTTTGAACCCAATGGGCATCGACTGGAAGGGCGCGTGGATTTCTGCAGGTGTATACCCGCTTGTGTTTGCCACAGTAACAGCCGCCGCTGCTGCGGCACTTGATGTCATCGGCGCAGACGATGGGTTCTTAGAGTTTCCCACCGTCCTATTGGCTGTTCCTGCCTGTATGGTGGGTAGCGTCGTGTTCGTTCTTCCTAATATTGCTCTAGCAAGTCGAGTCGAAGCGCCGCTGTGGAGAATGGCGGCGCTGACCGGTGCTGGGTTATTTTCAGGATCTGTGTATTCGCTTGTCGGCTTAGTCCTATCTGAACAGAGCGGGCCGTGGTTTGCGTGGGCCCAAATTATCTTGGGAACCTTTTTTCTGCAGATCGTGCGTGACTCGTTCGATCCGTTGGGGGCGGTCGCACTCCTTTTGCCATCGGTATCGGGCGCAGCGGTTGGCTGTCTTTATGCGGCGCTTTCTCGGGGGGGCCGCGCAACTTAACCCGGGAGCACCGCCGCCGCTGCAGCGCGCCGCCTTCAATGCGGAGGCCCGCTCAGTTCGGGGTGAACAGGCCCTGCACGCCGACGCCAAAAGAACCAGGACGCGATCGCAAGCCATGTGAGCTTCAACTTCAGCGCTGGCTTTTGAGCCGGCGGTCGCTTTAGAAGATGCTTGAGGACTTGGTAAGAACGCATGATCGATGGCGATATCGAGGAAACCGAAGATCGGTTCCTCATTGAAATCTCCGACTGGGACTGGGGACTACACGTCGCCATGGCCCCCGAGCACCTTCCTCAGGAACAGAGATTTCAGGGCGGACTGCTCTACAGCCGCAACCTCGACATCATCGGCACGGTAACTTCCCCGGCCCGATACTCAGGTAGGGCCATACGCCTTTCGTTGCTTCCCATCGGCCCGGACATCCAGTTCGGCCCAGAAGGTCTTCAGGACCTCGGGCAGCTCTACGAAGCGGGCGACCGCGCGTCAGGGGCGCACCTCACCAGCACGCTAGTTCTGCCCGAGGACGCGCTTCCAATCAGCGTGACCACCTTGGCCTCCGCCTGGAAATACCTTTACATCTGGATCGAAGGAGACCCTGCGGTGCGTGCGGCGGTGACGGGCTTCGCCTTCTCACGTCGGCCCTTCAACTAGTCGAAAGCCACGTCCCCTGCGGGCCGCCCAGGCCACCATTCAATCTTCGACGTTTTCGGCTCGCGCGCAGCGTGCGGAGGCCCGCTCAGTTCGGGGTGAACAGGCCCTGCAGGCCGACGAGGATGGCGATCACGCCGAAGATGGCGACGATCAGGCCAGCGCCCGTCGATCGGCTTTCGGGGATGTCCTGGCCGGTCCTGCGGGCCAGGCCCAGGCGATCCCACAGCAGCAGCACGCCCGTGATGATGGCGACGACCTCAAAGTGGAAGAGGCGCGGGCCGCTGGTCAGGTGGACGATCAGGTAATAGCCGCCGCAGATCAGGGCGATGACCCCGACGATCCAGCCCAGGGGGCCGAGCTTGCGGGCCGCGTCGGCCAGGTTGTCGCCGACCGACGGCAGGCGCGCCAACAGGCCGATGGCCAGCAGGAAGCCGCCGAAAATGTTCGAAAGGTCGAGGAGGAGGGCGATCACGCTCACCTAATGCGCCAACAGGCTTGGCCGTTCCCACGGCGTCCGCGGCGCGGCGTCGCCTTGCCCGATGCCCCCCCCGACGGTATACCCCCATGGGGCATAATTGAGAGACCTGCGGAGCCGCCGGGATGATCCAGACTGATCGACGTCGCCTGCTGGCCGGCTCATTGGCCTTTGGCGCGGCGGCGGCGAGCCAGGGCCTGCTGCCGGCCTGGGCGCAGGGCGGCACCTCCGGCGCTGCGCCGGCCGCGCTCTCCGGCGACCACATCGCCCTGCGGATCGGCCACACACCATTTTCGCTCGGCGGCCAGACCGGCCATGCCGTCACGGTCAACGGAACGCTTCCGGCCCCGCTGATCCGCCTGCGGGAGGGCCAGAGGGCGCATCTGTCGGTGACCAACGACCTGGATGAAGACACCTCCATCCACTGGCACGGCGTGCTGCTGCCGTTCCAGATGGACGGGGTCCCGGGGATCAGCTTCCCGGGGATCAAGCCGGGTCAGACCTTCCACTACGAGTTCCCGGTGATCCAGGCGGGGACCTACTGGTATCACAGCCATTCCAACCTGCAGGAGGCCATGGGCTGCTATGGCCCGCTGGTGATCGATCCGGCGGGGCCTGAGCCGGCCCCCTATGACCGCGAACATGTGGTCGTCCTGTCGGACTGGAGCTTCATCCACCCGCACGAGATCCTGGCCCGGCTGAAGAAGAGCCCCGGCTATTTCAACCGGTCGCGCACCACGCTCTCGGGCCTCGTATCCGGCGAAGACGGCATGGACCTGGCCGAGCGGCGCATGTGGGGCGCCATGCGGATGGACCCCCGCGACATCGCCGACGTGAACGGGACCACCTACACCTATCTGGTCAATGGTCAGGGGTCGCAGGCGCCCTGGCGCGGCCTGTTCTCGCCCGGCGAGCGCGTGCGGCTGCGCATCATCAACGCCTCGGCCATGTCGATCTTCAATGTGCGGATTCCGGGGCTGGCCATGCGGGTGGTGCAGGCCGACGGCGCCGACGTACGGCCGGTGGAGACCGACGAGCTGCAGATCTCGGTGGCCGAGACCTATGACGTGATCGTCGAGCCGAAGGCCGACCGCGCCTACGCCCTGGTGGCGGAGTCGGTGGACCGCTCCGGCATGGCGGTGGGGATGCTGGCCCCGCGGGCGGGCATGAGCGCGGAGGTTCCGCCGTTGCGCGAAGTTCCGACCCTGACCATGCGCGACATGGGTATGGGCGGCATGGGCGGCATGGGGTCGATGGCGGGCATGGATCACGGCGCCATGGACCACGCGGCCATGGGGCATGACGCCATGGGCCACGCCCCGACTGCGGCGCCCGCCGCCATGGCTCACGGCGCTCATCAGATGCGTGACAAGGCCCTGGCCCCGCCGGACATGGACGTGGGCGTCGGGGTGGACATGATCGCGCCGGCGCCGGTCAGCCGCCTGGCCGAGCGGCCCATGGGGCTGGAGGACGTCCCCCACCGGGTGCTGACCTATGCCGAGCTGGTGGCGCTTTCGCCGGGCAAGGACCGGCGGGCGCCGTCGCGGGCCCTGGAGATCCATCTGACCGGAAACATGGAGCGGTTCATGTGGGGCTTCGACGGACGCAAGTTCAGCGAGCTCGTCGAGCCGATCGCCTTCTCCCGGGACGAGCGGGTGCGGGTGACCCTGGTCAACGACACCATGATGGCCCACCCCATCCACCTGCACGGCCACTTCTTCGAACTGGTGAACGGCGCGCCCGAGGGCCATCAGCCGCTGAAGCACACGGTCAATGTGGCGCCGGGTTCGAAGGTGACCTTCGACCTGACGGCTGATGCGCCCGGCGACTGGGCCTTCCACTGCCATATGCTGATGCACATGCATGCGGGCATGTTCAATGTCGTCACGGTCAGGCCGTTGGATGGAGGCGCGGCATGAGGCGCCGGGTCCTCCTGCTGGCGCCGGTCGCGCTGATCGCTGGGCCCGCCTGGTCGCAGGACGCCCATGATCCCCATGCTCATCACCGGGCCGAGCCGGCCGCGGCCAGCCCTGCGGCGGAGGTTGACCCCCACGCCGGTCATGACATGGGGCCCGCGCCTGATCCCCATGCGGGGCATGGCGCAGGGACGGTCACGCCCAGCCAGCCTCCCCCCGCCGCCGCGGGATCGGGACCCGCCCACGCCGCTGACCTCTACTTTAACCCGGCCGAGATGGCCCGGGCGCGGGATCAGCTTCGGGCCGAGAACGGCGACGTGCGGACCACCGCCCTGATCGTCGATCGCCTGGAGGCCGGCTTCGGCGAGGGCGAGGCGACCTGGCTGTGGGATGTGCAGGGCTGGACCGGCGGCGACATCAACCGCGCCTGGCTCAAGACCGAAGGCGAGGGCGATGTCGACCACGGCCTGGACGAGGTTGAGATCCAACTGCTCTATGGCCGCGCCGTCACGCCCTTCTGGGATGTCCAGCTGGGGGTGCGCCAAGACATAGTCCGCGGGGGCGAGGATCTGAGCCACCTGGCCTTTGGTGTGCAGGGCCTGGCGCCGCACTGGTGGGAGATCGACGCCGCGGCCTTTGTCTCCCAGGACGGCGACCTCACCGCCCGGGTGGAGGCCGAATACGACCAGCGGATCACCCAGCGCCTGATCCTTCAGCCGCGCCTGGAGCTGGAGGCTTCGGCCAGCGACGTTCCGGCCCGCCAACTGACCGCCGGCCTCAGCCACGCGGCGGTCGGTCTGCGCCTGCGCTACGAGTTCGCCCCGGAGTTCGCCCCCTATGCCGGAGTCGAATGGCAGGGCGCCCTGGGTGGGAGCGCCGACAGGATCGAAGCCGCCGGCGGCGAGGCCGACGATGTCCGCCTGGTGCTCGGTCTCAAGGCCTGGAGGTGAGGGCGAGGTCGAACAACGGTTTGCGACGGCGCCGGGTTGGGTCTAAGAGGCCCGTGATGTTCGTTCTGGCCGCCCACGTCTGCAATTCCTACGGTCCCATCCGGGGTCGAGGAATGGCGCGCGCCTAGAGCTCAAAGCGCATCTTCCTTTGACCCCCGCCGCCTGGCCGGGGTCGAGAGGTCTCCGCCAGGGGCTTTTCCTGGAGTGAGACCATGCCGCCCGCCGAACTTCGGCTGCCCATCGAGACCGAACGCCTGCGCCTGCGCGACTTCCGCCTGGAGGACGCCCAGGACGTCCACGCCTATGGCTCCGATCCTGAGGTCACCCGCTACATGCCGTGGGGACCGAACACGCCGGAGGAGACGGCGGCCTTCATCGCCCGCGCGCTCGAGCAGCAGGCGACCTGGCCCAGGCTCGATGTGGGCCTGGCCATTGAGCACCGGACCCTGGGCGTGGTGGTCGGCTCCATCGCCCTGCACCTGCGCGACATTCCGCATCGGACGCTAGAGATGGGCTACTGCCTGCGCCAGGATCTCTGGGGGCAGGGGATCGTGACCGAGGCCGGGCAGGCGCTGCTGCGTCTCGGCTTTGAGGAGCTTGGCCTGCATCGCATCACCGCCACCTGCGATGTGCGCAACACGGGCTCCTACCGGGTGATGGAGAAGCTCGGCCTGCGGCGCGAGGGCGAGATGCGCCAGGACCGGCAGGTGCGGGGCGTGTGGCGCGACACCTATCTCTACGCGATCCTCGCCGAGGCCTGGTCCCGTCCGATCAACTGATCGCCGATCACCGTCCGGGCGCGTTCCCGGCGGCGCGAATCACGAGGCCAGGACCCCAGGCGGCGAATCGGTTCGCCGTCTGGGGAGGCCGGTCTTGGGGGCGCGCGCCGCCGCCGGGTCCATAGAATGTGCGGTATTGTCAAATATGGTGAGGATGCGGCGGTTCGGTGGCTTGCGGCTCGGCTTGTCCTAGCGGAAACAGACGCCATTCTCCGGCCCCTGGGGCGGCGACCATGTGACGCAAACGGGCTTCTCGAAGGTGAAGTATGCCCGCCAGCCCTTTGCGAATAAGGGATTCAGGATCAAAACTTGCGCTAGGGTCAAATAGTCTGGTTATGTCCTGCCGTTGAAAAAATTCTGGCGCTTTCGCCAAAGCCGTCAGATGATCATTTTTGCTCAAGGGTCAAAATCCCCACGTCAGAAGGGGATCGGCGCCAAGAGGGGGAAGGAAACCAATGTTGAAACGTACATATTTCTGCGGCGGCTCGGTCATGGCCGTCGCCCTGGCCATGGGAGGCGCCGGCTCGGCCCTCGCCCAGGCTAGCCCGACCGTGGTCGAGGAGGTCGTGGTCACCGGCTCATTCATCGCCGGCACGCCAGAGGACGCCGCCCTGCCGGTGGACGTCCTTGGATCGGCCGAACTGGAACGGCAGGGCTCGCCCAGCGTCGTCCAGCTGGTCAAGACCATCAGCGCCTCTCAGTCGGCGCTTGGGGAAAGCAACCGCTATAACGGCGGCGCCGGCACGGCGACCATCAACCTGCGCGGCCTCGGCGCCTCGCGCACCCTGGTGCTGATGAACGGCCGTCGTCTGGCCGATTCCACCCAGGCCGCCTTCCAGGGCGGCGGGCAGGATCTTGGCTTTATCCCGACCGCGGCCGTGGGCCGGGTCGAAATCCTGAAGGACGGCGCGGCCGCCACCTACGGCTCCGACGCCGTCGGCGGCGTGGTCAACTTCATCACCCGCAAGGACCTCGATGGTTTCGAAGTCGATGCGGACTACACCTATATCGACGGTTCGGACGGCGACTACACCCTGGACCTCGCCTGGGGCAGCCTGTTCGACCGCGGCAATGTGCTGCTCACCGCAGGCTATCGCCACCGCTCGCGCCTCGACATCAACGAGCGCGACTGGGCCCGCACCCCAATGGATGCGGTCTATTATGGCGGCTGGTCGGGGTCGTCGAACCCGGGCTACTACGCCACGCCGGGCGGCACGACCTTCTTCCGGGACAATGGCTGTAACGAGCTTGGCGGCCAGCTGACCGCCGGCGTCACGCCCACCAGCAACACCGCCACGGGCAGCGTCTGCCGCTTCCAGTTCTCGGCCTTTAACGACCTGGTGAACGAGGAAGACCACTACCAGCTCTATGGTGAGCTGAACTTCGACGTCACCGACAGCATCACCTTCCACGGTGAAGTGGCCTGGAAGCGCAGCGATGTGCCCAACCAGCGCCTGTCGCCGGCCAACCTGACCACCCAGTTCCCGACGCCGATCTCGGCCGGCGGCACCTCGGGCTCGACGGCGGCCCCGGGCTTCAACGGCCAGGTGCCGTTCTTCGTGCCGGCCAGCCACCCGGGTCTGGTGGACCTGCGCACCAACTGCGCCGCCCCGTTGACGGCCGCGCAGTGCGCCCTGATGGGCGGCGGCGTGACCATGAACAAGTCGGCCTGGCGCGCCATCGCCCATGCCGGCCATCCGACCAATCCCGACGGCGCCGACTATCAGGACATCCAGAACACCTCGTTCCGGGTCTCCGGCGGCTTCAAGGGTGAGTTCGACAACGGCATCGGCTGGGACGCGGCCCTCACCTATATGGAGACCGAGTCCACCATCGTCACCAACGACCTGCTGGTGAACCGCATCCAGCACGCCCTGAACGGCCTGGGCGGCGAAGGTTGTAATCCGGCCACCGGCACGCCTGGCGTCGGCGCCTGCAAGTACTTCAACCCCTTCACCAACAGCGTCGCGGTCAGCGCGGTGAACGGCGCCAGCAACCCCTATTATCGTGGGGGCGCCAATCCGCTCGTGATCAATGATCCGGCCCTGGTGGAATGGCTGTACGGCACCTACACCAATGTCGGCACCAACAACATCATGGTCGCCGACCTGGTCTTCAACGGCGAAACCGGCATCGAACTGGCCGGCGGCAACGTCGCCTGGGCGGCCGGCGGCCAGTATCGCTACAGCCGTTCGCGCGACGACTGGGAGAACCTCGGCGACGTCCGGGCGACGCCTTGCGTCGACTCCATCGATGACGGCCTGCCGATCTGCTCGGATCCTGTCGGCCCGTTCGTCTTCTTCGGCGCCCAGGAAGACTATGATGTCGATCGGGACGTGGAAGCCCTCTTCGCCGAGGTGCGTGTCCCCTTCACCGACAACTTCGAAATGAACGCCGCGATCCGGCACGAGGAATTCGGCGGTCAGGTGGGCTCCACCACCAACCCGAAGGTTTCCGCGCGCCTCCAGGCCACCGACTGGCTGGCCTTCCGGGCCTCGGCCGGCACCACCTTCCGCGCCCCTGGCCAGACCCAGATCTCGCCGGGCAGCAGCAAGGGCGTGTCCAACATCGGCGGCAGCTACCGCGCCGTCGTCACCAACAACAATCCGGGCCTGCAACCGGAAACCGCCAAGACCTACAACTTCGGCGTTCTGCTCGACACCGGCGCCTTCCGCGCCTCGGTGGACTACTTCAAGTTCGACTTCGAGGATGAGCTGGTCCTGGAACCGACCCAGGCCATCTACAACTCCCTCGATTGCTCCAATCCGGCCATCGTCGCGCGCTTCATCTTCGATGGGGCCTGCTCGCCGGCCAATGTGATCAATGTCAGCCGCTTCATCGTCAACGGTCCCTCGACCAAGACGTCGGGCCTCGACTTCAAGGCCCAGTACGACTTCGACGACTTCTTCGGCACCGACATGGTCGACGCCCGCGTCTCGATGGGCCTCGATGGCACCTACCTGCTGAGCTACGACCGCAGCGACTTCACCCTCTTTGGGGCTGAGGACGTCGTGATCCAGGAAGCGCAGGATCGGGTGGGCCGCCACGAACTGACTGGGGAGTTCTATTCCTATCCCCGTCTGCGAGCGACCGGCTTCGTCAACGTCAATGGCGGGCTCTGGAATGTCCGCTACCAGGTCCAGTACCGTGAAGGCACTGAGATCATCGGCGATGAGTGCCCGGCCAGCGGCGCCAGCGCCGCCTGCCGCTACGATCGCGCCACGGCGACCTTCGTCAATGTGGGCAAGAGCGACGACTTCTGGCAGCACGACCTGACGGGGCAGTTCGAACTGCCCTGGAACACCACCATCAGCGCTGGCGTCCAGAACATCTTCGATACCGACCCGCCGTTCGTGCAGTCGATGTACAACTACGACTACACCAACGGGAACCCGCTGGGCCGGACCTTCAAGATCGGCGTCAAGCAGCGCTTCTAGGCGTTGCAGATGTGGGCCGGGCGGTGAACCGTCCGGTCCGCACCTCATCGGCGTCGCCCTCGGGCGGCGCCGATTTTCTTTGGGCAGAGCCTATGGTCGATCGCCCGGCGGGAGCGCCGCGGTCTCGATGTCCGTAAGCTTGCGCACCGAGCGCACCATGCAGCTTTGCTGTCCGAACGGGCCTGGGGCCACGATGGTGGCGTCCATGCCCCGGCAGACCGAGGACCCGCTGCGCGACACCACGGCGAGCTTCTGAGCCCAGTCCATGTCGGGGCAGGGGGAGAACATCTGCATCTGATAGACGTCGTTGACGCCCACCCGAAGATAGAGGGTCTCGTCATCGGGCGCGCTGAACCCGTTGACGTTTCGCGTGAAGAAGCACTCCCGTCCCTCGGTGGCGGCGTCCGAGGCGGCGAGTTGGCCGGAGCCGGTCATGGGGGCGCAGGCGGCGGCGGTCATGGCGGCAAGGGCGAGGGCGAAGACAGGCGTACGCATGGGACCTCCTTTCAAGCCGGCTCATCAGCCGGCGTTCGTTCAAACCCTGTAACGGCTAGCCCCGGATCATGGTTTCAATCGGGCGCCGCGGCGTCGGCCGGGCGGCCTCGCCGCAGAGCCCGGCGGCGGAAACGGTCTGGGTCGATCAGCTCGGCCATCTTGCTGGGCAGGGGCGAGGGCGCGCCGAGGATCTGAGTGGCCACATGCTCGGCCAGGAGGGGCGCCAGACAGAAACCTCGGGAGCCCAGGCCCGACAGGACGAACAGGCCCTTCTCGCCGCCAGGGACCGGCCCGGCCAGCGGCAGGCGATCCGGCGTCACCGCCCGCACCGACGCCCGGCCGGAAAGCGCCGAGCCCTCGACCTCCGTCGCCAACCGGGGCAGCCCCTCCCGAAGGGTTTCCAGATTCCGCCCGTGGTCTAGGGGGCGCACATCGTCGTCCGTAACGTCGCGATCATGGGTGGCGCCAAAGACGAGCCCCTCGGGCGAGAGATCGGAAGAGCACACGTCTGAACTCCAGTCACGTCGTAATCTCGTATGCCGTCTTCTGCTTGAAAAAAAAAAATGACACCTATCCCCCCCCCCCCCCCCCCCCGCATGCATGTCGAGTGCGTACTG
>CALEOQ010000114.1 GCA_937910255.1 uncultured Caulobacteraceae bacterium
AACCAGCCGACTCCCCGAGAGACGTCGTGATCGTCACCGGGTCGAGCGGCTTCATCGGCTCTGCGCTCGTCCAGCGGCTTGCCGAGCGCTATCGCGTGATCGGCTTCGATCGCGACGTGCCGCCGCATCCTCCGGCGGAGGCCGAGTGCATCTGCATCGACCTCACCGACGATGAGAGCGTCCGCGCGGCGTTCCGGCGGGTGCGCATGGCCTATGGCGACAAGATCGCCTCGGTGATCCACCTCGCCGCCTATTTCGATCTCACGGGCGAGCCGGACGAAAGGTACGAGACCGTCACCGTCAAAGGCACGGAACGGCTGCTGACGGAGCTCAAGACCTTTGAACCTGAGCAATTTGTTTTCGCCAGCACCATGCTGGTCCATGCTCCGACGACGCCAGGACGACCGATCGACGAAGACGCGCCGATCGAGCCGTCCTTACCCTACCGCGACTCCAAGATCCGCACGGAACAGCTGATCCGAGACCAGCGCGGCGCGATTTCGGCGGTGTTGCTGAGGCCGGCGGGCGTTTACGACGACGGGGGCCACTCGGCGTTTCTCGCGCAACAGATCGCGCGCATTTACGAGAAGCGGTTCTCGGCCAAGGTCTACCCGGGCGATCTTTCGGTCGGGCAACCCTTCCTGCACCTCGATGATCTGACCGACGCCGTTCTGCGCATCGTCGAGCGCCGCGCAGCCCTGCCGCCGGTCGCGCCGCTGCTCCTCGGCGAGACCGATGTCATGAGCTACGACGAGATCCAGCGCGCGCTCGGTCGGCTGATCCACCACGAAATCTGGGAGACCCGTTCCATCCCCAAAGCCGCCGCCAAGGCCGGCGCCTGGGTCGAAAACGAGGTTTTGGGGGAGGACGCCTTCATCCGGCCGTGGATGGTCGAGATCTCAGACGACCACTACGAACTCGACCTATCGCGGGCGCGGACGCAGCTCGATTGGGAGCCGAAGCACAGCTTGCGCGAGGCGCTGCCGGCCATGGTGGAACGCCTCAAGGCCGACCCCTACGCCTGGTACAAGGCCAATAGGCTAAACGCAGCTCGGATCGCCGGGGACAAGGTCGAGAAGGCCGCCGCGGAGCCGCACGGCATGTCGACGTCGGACCATCAGGCGATGATGCGCGAGCACGCGGAAGGCATGCGCGGCATGCACTTCCAGATGCTCTGGGTCCACTGGCTCACCATGGGCTTGGGCCTCTGGCTGGCCACCGCGCCCTTCGTCTTCGGAACCTTCGGACAATCCGAATTCTCCACCGCGGTGATGCGGGTGACGGCCGACCGGAACCTCTGGGATCCGGCGGATCGCAACCTCCTCACCGCTTGGAACAACGTGATCTGCGGCGGCCTGATCATGCTGTTCGCGGCCTTCTCGCTCTCGCCGCGAAACGGCTGGGCCCAGTGGGTCAATGCCTGCCTGGGCGTCTGGCTGCTGGCCGCGCCCCTGGTCTTCTGGACCCCCAGCGCCGCGGTTTACGCCAACGACACCCTCATCGGCGCCCTGGTCATCGCCTTCACCCTGCTCGTGCCCATGATGCCGGGGATGAGCATGGAGGGGATGATGGACGAGACCGATGTCCCCCCCGGCTGGACCTACTGCCCGTCCACCTATGTCCAGCGCATGCCAATCATCCTCCTCGGCGCGGTGGGTTTCGTGCTCGCGCGCATCCTGACGGCTTACCAGCTGGGTCACGTGGATGCAGTTTGGGAACCGTTTTTCGCCGGCGACGCCACGCGCAACGGTACGGAGTTCATCATCACCTCCGACGTATCCAAGGCCTGGCCTGTGGCCGACGGCGGCATCGGCGCCATGAGCTACATGGCCGAGATCCTGATGGGGGTCATGGGCGGGCGAGCGCGATGGCGCACCATGCCCTGGATGGTGCTGCTGTTCGGCATCGTGGTCGTGCCGCTCGGTGTGATCAGCATCTACTTCATCATCATCCAGCCGATCGCGATCGGGACCTACTGTACGATCTGCCTTGCGGCGGCTCTGGCGATGCTGATCATGATCCCGTTCGCGCTCGATGAGCTCGTCGCCATGGGACAGTTCCTGTTCCTCAACACGCGCCGGGGTCGGCCGTTCTGGCGCGCCTTCTTCCGCGGCGATGCTCTGCCGGCCAGCGGCGTCGACAAGCATGCCGGGTTCGGCGACACATTCACGGCGACCCTGGCGTCCGCGGCCCGCGGCGTAAACCTTCCCTGGACGCTTGTGGCCAGCGCGCTGATCGGCGTCTGGCTGATGTTGTCACGCGTCACGCTCGGAACTGTTCCGCCGTTGGCCGATAGCGACCATCTCGTTGGCGCCCTGGTGGTCACGACGGCGGTAATCGCCATGGCGGAGGTGGCTCGCCCGCTGCGCTTCATCAATACGGCTTTCGGGACGTGGCTCGTGATCGCCCCCTGGGTTCTTAGTGGCGGTGAAACTGCGGCGAACGTCTCCGGCGTCATTGCAGGCCTTGCGCTCGTCGGATTGAGCCTTCCCCGTGGCCCGCGCAGTCGCGAGCACTATGGCAGCTGGGACCGCTACATTGTCTGATCGGCTCGGCAGCACCTCTTCCCGGATTGAGGACTACGCGCTGATCGGAGACTGCCATTCCGCCGCTCTTGTTTCGCGAACTGGCTCCATCGATTGGCTCTGCTGGCCGCGGTTCGACTCTGGGGCCGTGTTCGCCGCCCTGTTGGGGGGACCAGAGCACGGTCGCTGGTTGATCGCGCCGGACGATCCGCGCCCGCGTATCCAGCGGCGTTACCGCGACGGGACGCTGATTCTGGAAACCGAGTACGAGACGCAGGACGGGGCGGTGACGCTCATCGATTTTATGCCCTTGGAAGGGGGGCGTCCGGACCTTGTTCGCTTGGTCGTCGGTCGCCGCGGTCAGGTCGCCATGCACGCCGAGCTGGTGATGCGCTTCGACTACGGCGTCACCGCTCCCTGGATCACGCGGATGGAAGATGGGCAAAGCCTGCGCGCGGTCGCCGGTCCAGATATGGTCGTCCTGCGCGCCCAGACGCCGTTGCGGGGCGAAGACCTCACGACCGTCAGCAACTTCACGGTGAGGGCCGGCGAGACGGTCGCCTTCACCCTGTCGCACGGCGCTTCGCACTTGGAGCCGCCGCCTGCTCTCGAACCGATGCAAGCGCTCGCCGAGACCGAGGGCGCTTGGCGGCAATGGTCCTCGAGGTGCCAGTACGAGGGTGAGTGGTCCGAAGCCGTCCTTCGATCGCATATCGTCTTGAAGGCCCTGACCTACGCCCCTACGGGCGGCATCGTCGCTGCGCCGACAACATCGCTGCCGGAGAAGATCGGCGGATCTCGGAACTGGGACTATCGCTACTGCTGGCTGCGAGACGCGACCTTCGCCCTGTTGTCGCTGCTGGACGCCGGATACCTCGATGAGGCGCGAGCTTGGCGCGAGTGGTTGTTGCGCGCGATCGCCGGCAGCCCTGCTCAAGCTCAGATCATGTACGGCCTCGGCGGTGAACGCCGGCTGCCGGAACTCGAGCTCGACTGGCTGCCGGGATATGAGCGTTCCCGTCCCGTGCGCATCGGCAATGCGGCGGCCGGTCAGCTACAGCTGGACGTCTATGGGGAGGTAATGGACGCCTTCTACCAGGCGCGTTGCGCGGACCTCGACCACAACCATGAAGCTTGGGCGCTCCAAAGCGTGCTGCTGGACCACCTGGAGACAATCTGGGACCAGCCCGACGAGGGAATCTGGGAGATGCGCGGCGGCCGTCAGCACTTCACCCATTCCAAGGTGATGGCTTGGGTCGCCTTCGACCGCGCAGTGCGCAGCGTAGATGCGTTCGGCCTCCCTGGACCGGCGGATCGTTGGCGGCGGCTGCGACGCGACCTCCACGAGGACATCTGCCGCAACGGCTTCGACGAGGAGATGAACAGCTTTGTGCAGGCCTATGGATCCAAGCGGCTCGACGCCAGCCTGCTGCTGCTTCCGCTGGTAGGTTTCCTGCCGCCGGAGGATCCGCGGGTTCGCGGCACGGTCGCGGCCGTCGAGCAGCGTTTGCTCAGCGATGGCCTTGTCCTGCGTTACGACACTGCAGGCATGCAAGATGGTTTGCCGCCAGGCGAGGGCGCCTTTCTGGCCTGCAGCTTCTGGCTGGCTGACAATCTCGTGTTGCAGGGCCGCCGCTCAGAGGCCCGGAATCTCTTTGAACGGCTGCTCGATCTACGCAACGACGTGGGCCTGCTGGCTGAGCAGTATGACCCGCTCGCCGGGCGTCAGCTCGGCAATTTCCCTCAAGCCTTTTCACATCTGGCGTTGGCGGATACCGCCCGTAATCTATCGTTGTCACAGCGTCCCGCGGATCGGCGGGGCCGCCAGCGACATCACTCCAATTGAGGAAAGATGTCGCAAGCCCCCTTTGAGCTTCGGCGGGTTCGGACGCGAGCGAACAAGCTTTAACAGCAGCCGACGCGCGACGCCTCTTCGGTGGAGCGCGAAATGTCCCGCACCAGGTTCGCGGTGGCGTCTTCCGAGGCGTGGCGGGCGATGTCGGCCTGGGAGACCATAGCGCGGCACTTCCCGGTCTCGTCAACCACGGGAATCCGGCGGATCTGGTTCTCCTCCAGCGTCCGGCAGCAGTCGTCCAGGTCTGCTTCCGGCGTGGTGGTCACAGCCGGTTGCGACATCACCTCGCGGGCCGGGGGTCCGGCCCCTTCTCCTGGGCCATGCCGCGGCAGCAGATGTGCGACCGGTGACTACTCCGATCGGACGTCCGGCCTCACGCCGGATTGCGTGTCATCACCTCTGGCACCTGCATCGCTCGATCCTTCTCGCCTATCGGAGTCCCAGCCCAACACGAGCGACCTGGATGCGGTTCCCCGTGCGGTAACTCGGTCGTCAGGGGGTTACCGCGAGGGGGTGCGGAGGTATTTCACGAGCGCCGCGATGCCGAGGCCAGCAAGCACCACGAACAGCAGCCACTGGGCGCCCATGGCGAGCATCATCATCCCGCCCATGGCGCCCATCCCGTCCATCATGTTCATACAGTTCATATCGATATCTCCGACTGGCATTTGCTGCTCACGCGGAAGAGAGAGGCGGGCGCGCCAGGTGCGTTCGCCCGCCGCCGAAGAGGGAACTACTGCTTCTGAATCGCGGTGATTTCACCGCTGCCGTTCTCGAGCTTCAGATCGAAGGCCACCTTGTCACCGATCGCGACGCTCTGAGCCACGGCCGGGCTGGCCTTGAAGCCCATCGTCATCGCCGGCCAGTTGGCCTCGGGGATCGGCGCATGGTCGATCGTCACCGTGCCGGCCGCCGGATCAACCGCCGTTACAGTCCCCGTGCTTCGCGCCGTCTGGACGCTTCCGGCCGGGGCCATGTTCATGCCCTCCATGTTGGCGTTCCCGGCCGGCGCCGCCGTTTCGGCCGCCGCTGGGGCTTCGGCCGTCTCAGTGTCGGCCTGGCCGCCGCAGGCCGCCAGGGTCACAGCCAGGCCGAGCGCGGCTGTCGTCGTCAGAAGGCGCTTCATTGGGATTCTCCTTGGGTTGAAGCGTGGGAATGTCGATCCGCCTGCCGGCGTCGGAGCAGCAGGTAGCCGGCGGGTATGACCAGCATCGAGAGCAGTGGGGCGCTCAGCATGCCGCCGATCATCGGCGCCGCGATGCGGCTCATGACCTCCGAGCCCGCCCCGTGGCCGATCAGGATCGGCGTGAGGCCGGCGAGGATTACGGCTACCGTCATGGCCTTAGGCCGCACCCGTTCGAGCGCCCCTTCGCGGACAGCGGCGTCCACGTCCGTCCGGCTGGGGTTGGGGCCGCGTTCGGCCAGCGCGTGCTTCAGGTAGATCAGCATGACGACGCCGAACTCTGCGGCCACGCCGGCCAAGGCGATGAAGCCGACCCCGGTCGCCACGGACTGATTGTAGCCCAGCAGGTAGAGCATCCAGATGCCGCCGGTGAGCGCAAAGGGCAGGGTGGCCATGATCAGCGCGGCTTCGTCGAACCTGCCGAAGGTAACGTAGAGCAGCACGAAGATGATCGCGAGCGTGGCCGGCACGACGAGCTTCAAACGGTCGGCCGCGCGCTCGAGATATTCGAACTGTCCCGAGTAGGCGATGGAGACGCCCGCGGGCAGCTTCACCTCTTCTGCGACCGCCTGTTGAAGGTCGGAGACGACGGAGCTCAGATCGCGGTCACGGACGTCCACGTAAACCCAGGTCGATGGGCGCGCGTTCTCCGTCTTCAGCATGGGCGGCCCGTCGGTGATCTCCACCTTTGCGACCGTCCCCAAGGTGATCTGCTGACCCGAGGGCGTCAGGATCGGAAGGGCGCGCAGACCCTCCAGGCTGTCGCGCAGCTCGCGCGGGTAGCGCACATTGATTGGGTAGCGGGCGACCCCTTCGACGGTCTCGCCGACGTTCTGGCCGCCGACCGCTCCCGAAACGATCGCCTGCACGTCTGCGATGTTCAGCCCGTACCGGCCGGCGATCGCGCGATCGATGTCGACCTGGACGTAGCGCCCGCCGGTCAGCCGCTCGGCAAGTGCCGAGCTCACGCCGGGGACCTTCTTGGCCACCGCCTCCACCTGGGCGGCCACGCGGTCGATCCGGGCGAGATCTGATCCGGAGACCTTCACGCCGATAGGGCTCTTGATGCCGGTCGCCAGCATGTCGATCCGGTTCCGGATCGGGGGGACCCAGACGTTGGCCAGGCCAGGGACCTGTACGATCCGGTCCAGCTCCTCCACCAGCTTCTCCGGCGTCATGCCCGGACGCCACTCGCTGCGCGGTTTGAACTGGATCGTCGTCTCGAACATTTCCAGCGGCGCCGGGTCCGTCGCAGTCTCCGCTCGTCCAGCCTTGCCGAACACGGTCTTCACCTCGGGCACAGTCTTGATCAGCCGATCCGTCTGCTGCAGCAGCTCCGAGGCCTTGGCCGCCGAGATGCCTGGCAGCGCCGAGGGCATGTAAAGTAGGTCGCCCTCATCCATTGGTGGGATGAATTCCCCGCCCATGCGGCTGAGCGGCCAGGCGCTCGTCGCAAAAACCAGCACCGCCAGGAGCAGGACCGTCTTGGGCTTTCGAAGCACCCAGTCGATGGCCGGCTGGTAGAGGCGGGTCAGCCAGCGGTTGACGGGATTGGCGTCCTCGGCGGGAATGCGGCCGCGGATCAGATAACCCATCAGGACGGGGACGAGGGTGACGGAGAGGATCGCCGCGCCAGCCATGGCGTAGCTTTTGGTGAAGGCGAGGGGGGAGAACAGGCGGCCCTCTTGCGCCTGCAGGGCGAAGACCGGCACGAAGGACAGGGTGATGATCACCAGGCTCAGGAAGAGGGCGGGGCCGACTTCGACAGCCGCCTCGGTGACGACCTTCCAACGGGTGTCGTTACTCATCTCCTGGTCGGGATGTCTGTGCTTCCAGGTCTCCAAGTGCTTGTGAGCGTTCTCGATCATGACGATCGCGGCGTCGACCATGGCGCCGACCGCGATCGCGATCCCGCCCAGGGACATGATGTTGGCGTTCACGCCCTGCACGCGCATGATCAGGAAGGCGAAGAGGACGCCGAGGGGCAGCGTCAGGATCGCCACCAGGGCGGACCGAGCGTGCCAGAGGAACAAGGCGCAGACCAGAGCAACCACCACGAACTCCTCCAGGAGTTTCTGGGTGAGATTCGAAATGGCGCGATCGATCAGCTGCGAGCGGTCATAGGTGGTGACCACCTCCACGCCGGGCGGCAGGCTGCGTTTCAGCTCCTCAAGCTTGTCTTTTACAGCCGCAATTGTCGCCCGGGCGTTCTCTCCGGATCGTAGGACAACGACCCCGCCGGCCACTTCGCCCTGGCCATTGAGTTCGGCGATGCCGCGGCGCATTTCCGGGCCGATCTGGACGAAGGCCACATCGCCGAGCTGGACGGGAACGCCGCCGACGGCCGTGCGCAAGGGGATAGTGCGAAAGTCTTCGAGATCGTTCAGGTAGCCGCCGGCGCGGACCATGTACTCGGCTTCGCCGAGCTCCAGGACAGAGCCGCCCGCCTCTTGGTTGGCGCGCTGGATCGCCCCGACCACCTCCTGGTGGGTTACCCCGTAGCTCGCCAGCTTCACGGGATCGAGCACCACCTGGTACTGGCGCACCATGCCGCCGATGGCGGCGACTTCGGCGACCCCGGGAACGGTCTTCAGCTCGTAGCGCAGGAACCAATCCTGCAAGCTGCGCAGTTGAGAGAGGTCGTTCCGGCCACTCCGATCCACGAGGGCGTATTCGTAGATCCAGCCGACGCCGGTGGCGTCGGGGCCGAGGGACGAGTCGGCGCCTTCCGGAAGCCGCCCCTGAACCTGATTGAGGTACTCCAGCACTCGGGAGCGGGCCCAGTAGAGGTCAGTGCCGTCTTCGAATAGGACGTAGACGAAGCTGTCACCGAAGAAGGAGTAGCCGCGGACGGTGCGGGCGCCGGGCACCGACAGCATGGTCGTGGTCAAGGGATAGGTGACCTGGTTTTCGACGATCTGCGGCGCCTGGCCGGGATAGGTCGTGCGGACCACCACCTGCACGTCCGAAAGATCGGGCAGCGCGTCGACGGGCGTGGTGCGCACCGCCCAGACGCCCGCGAGCGTCAGTGCGAGCGCGGCCAGAAGGATGAAGAAGCGGCCCCGGACCGAAGCGCGGATGACGGCGCCGATCATTATGCGCCCGCCTTGGTCATCTCGCGAACGACCGGGCCGGCCGGCGTCTGCTCGAAGGCGAAGCTCACGCGGTCGCCGGCCTTGACCCCGGTCGCCAGCTGGGGGGATGCGAGCTTGAAGGTCATGGTCATGGCCGGCCACTGCAGCGCTGGGACGGCCTCATGAGACAGGGTGACCGAGGCGGGCGAGATCTGTTCGACCCGGCCCTGGGAGCGGTGCAGCGCCGGGGCGGCCGCCGCTTTCTGCGTGGGGCCGGCGCCGGTGATCGGGCGCGCCTGGACGCCGGCGAGGCTTGCCTCCGAATCCAGCAGAAATTGGCCTGAGGCGACCACCTTCTCGCCAGCGGTGAGGCCAGCCAGGATCTCGGTCTTGCCGCCGGCCTCACGGCCCACCTGCACTTCCGCCGGGACGTACCGGCCGCCGTCCTTGGCCAGCATGACGAGCGCCCGCCGGCCGGTCCGGATGACCGCTTCGGAGGGGACCTGCAGGGCGGGCCGGGACTGGCCGCCGAACTCGACGGCGGCGAACATGCCCGGACGCAGGCGACCGCCACGGTTGGCCAGCTCAATGCGTGCGGTTAGGGTGCGGCTGGCCGTCTCGGTCTGCGGCAGGACGGCGGTCACCTGGCCGGTGAAGCTCTCTCCCGGGTATGCCGCGAGGCTCGCCCTGACGCTTTGCCCGACGCGCACCTGCGAGGCCTGCGCCTCCGGTATGGCGGCGTTCAGCCAGACCCGGCCCAGCCCGTTCACTTCCGCGAGGGTCTCTCCCGCCATCACGGTCATGCCGTTGCGCACCGCGAGCGTCTTGATCATACCGCCGCTCGGCGTGGTCACCGTCACCACGTTGCGGACTCGGCCGCTTTGTTCCACGGCGGCGATCAGCTCCGATGACATCCCGAGCAGCCGCAGGCGATTGCGTGCAGCGCCGATCAGGGCTGGATCGCCCGTGCGAAGAACCGCGAGGAACTCGCCCTGGGCGCCGGCCCACTCCGGGATGAGCAGGTCGGCCAGGGGCGCGCCGGCGGGCACGACGTCAGCCGGCGCCCGGCCGTAGACCCGCTGGACGAAGCCGCCGGCCTTCGCTTGGACGACGGCCACGTCGCGTTCGTTGAACTCGATCACGCCGGTGGCGGTCAGGCCGCTGGGCAGGGATCCGGTCTCGACGGTCGCCAGCCGCACCCCGAGGTTCTGGGTGACGGCCGGATCGATCTGAAGCCCGCCGCCCTCACCGACCTCGTCGGCGTACTTGGGCACGAGCTGCATGTCCATGAACGGCGACTTGCCGGGTTTGTCGAACCGTTGGCTCGGCACCATGGGGTCGTACCAGTAGAGGACCTTGCGCTCGCCAGAGGCGGGCTGTTCCGCCGACGTCGCGCCTTCGCTCCCGTCGAGCAGGCGGCCTGCGCCGAAGCCCAGGCCAAGGAGGACGGCGGCCGCAGCGGCGCCCAGGGCGAGGCGGGCCCTATGAGATTTCGGAAGGGTCACGGATGGTCGCTCCCATAGGTGAGCAGGATGCGGGCGCCGTCGCGGGCGACCATCGCCTCGCGGTCCAGCGCGTCGAGTTTGGCGTCGGCGAGGCCGGTGAAGGCCTCGACGAGGTCGGCGTAGTCCGCGCGGGCGGCGGCATAGCTGGCGATCTCCAGGTCCGCCTTTTGCTCCGCCGTGGGGACCAGGATCTCCTTGGCGCGCAACCACTGCTCGTGGTGGGCGACATGGGCGGCCAGGTCCGCTTCGAGGGATGCGGCGAGTTCGCGCCGCATCTCCTCTTCGAGCACGCGGGCGCGGCTGGCCTGCGCCGTCCGAGCTGCGATCAGCGGGTCCTGTCGCCGGCTGGCGAACAAGGGCAGGCTCACCGTGACGCCTGCGGAGACCATGTCCCCGAACATCGGATCTCGGCAGATCGGAAGAGTGCCGTGTAGGGAACGATTTTATCTCCCGGTGGTCGCCGTACCCTCGATAAACACATGCAGACTCTCTC
>CALEOQ010000115.1 GCA_937910255.1 uncultured Caulobacteraceae bacterium
GAGACGCGAGGGGCGGGGGGGGCGGGGAGGTGGAGGACGAGGAGCAGGGGGTGGGACGGGGTGGGGCGGCGGGCATGGGCCAGGGCGGACCGGGGGATCGGCAAGAGGACCCGCGGCGCCACCAGGACTGGCCGGATACTGGCGCGCACCACCCGCTCGACCTTGGCGCCCAGGTGGCCCTCGGCGAAGTTCTGGCTCTCGCCGCGCTTGCCGATGATCACCAGGTCGGCGTCTCTTTCGAGCTCGATCAGGGTGTCGGCCACTTCGCCGTGGCGGTGAACGAGGCTCACCTCGGCGACGCCGGCGGCCTTCAGCCGGGCGCTGGCGCCTTCCAGCATGGCGCGACCATGGGCCTGGGCGGCCTGGGCCCGGGCCTCGTCGGCCTTCGTCAACTGTTCCAGCAGGGCCTCGCTGGCCCCAAGACCGACGCTGCCCGACAGGTCGAGGCCAGGGCCAGAGCCCCGCTCGGCCCGGTCGAGCACATGCAGGACGTCCACGGCGGCGCCGGCGCGCAGGGCGAACCAGGCGGCGTGGTCGCAGAGGCTGGGACCATAGGTCGAGGCGTCGATGGCGCAGAGAATCTTCTTCACGGTCGTTCCCTCCTCAAGCGCGTTCCGTAAAAGTGGGCTCCGGTTTTACGGTAGAAACGCGCGCAAACCTCAGAATCTAGTGCGCGCCGAGCCCGGCCTCGGCGCCTTCCTTGTCGTGCACGCCAAAGCGATCGACCAGGGTGGCGCTGGCGGCGTTGAGGCCGACGATATCGACGCTCGTGCCTTCGCGGCGGAATTTCAGCACCGCCCGGTCCAGGGCGCCGACGGCGGAGATGTCCCAGAAGTGGGCCTGGGACACGTCGATGGTCACATGCTCGATCACCTCCTTGAAGTCGAAGGCGGCCGAGAAGGTCTCGGACGAGGCGAAGAAGACCTGGCCCTCGATGTTGTAGCGCCGGGTGCGCCCGTCCTCCGACAGCAGGCTTTCCACCGTCAGCAGGCGGGCCACCTTGCGGGCGAAGAAGATGCCGCTCAGCAGCACGCCCACCAGCACGCCGCGGGCCAGGTCGTGGGTGGCGACCACCACGACCACCGTGGCGACCATCACCACCGACGAGGACCAGGGGTGGCTGCGCAGATTGCGGATCGAACCCCAGTTGAAGGTGCCGATGGAGACCATGATCATCACCGCCACCAGGGCGGCCATGGGGATCTGGGCCACCCAGGGACCGAGGACGACGATCAGGAACAGCAGGAACGACCCCGCCACCAGGGCCGAAAGCCGGCCTCGACCGCCCGATTTCACATTGATCACCGACTGGCCGATCATGGCGCAGCCGCCCATGCCGCCGAGAAAGCCGGTGGCGAAGTTGGCGATCCCCTGGCCGCGACACTCGCGGTTCTTGTCCGAACCGGTGTCGGTCAGGTCATCGATGATGGTGGCGGTCAGCAGGCTCTCCAGCAGGCCGACCACGGCCATGGTCGCTGCATAGGGGAATATGATCTGCAGGGTCTCGAGCGTCAGCGGGACCTGCGGCAGATGGAGGAAGGGAACCCCGGTGGGCAGCTCCCCCAGATCGCCGACCCGGCGGACGTCGAGGCCCAGATAGATGGCCAGGGCCGAGAGCAGCACGATGGCCACCAGCGGCGAGGGGACGGTCCGCGTCAGGCGGGGGAAGAGGTAGATGATCCCAAGTCCGGCGGCCACCATGGCGTAGGTCTGCCACCCCATGCCGATCAGCTCGGGAAGTTGGGCCATGAAGATCAGAATGGCCAGCGCGTTGACGAAGCCGGTGATCACCGAGCGCGACACATAGCGCATCAGCCCGCCCAGCCTGGCGAGGCCAGCGCCGACCTGGAAAACGCCCATCAGCACGGTGGCGGCGAACAGGTACTCCACCCCGTGGTCGCGCACGAGGTCGCCCACCAGCAGGGCGATGGCCGCCGTCGCCGCCGAGATCATGCCGGGCCGCCCGCCGGTGAAGGCGATGATCACCGCGATGGAGAAGGAGGCGTAGAGGCCGACCCGCGGGTCGACTCCGGCGATCACCGAAAAGCCGATGGCCTCCGGGATCAAGGCGAGCGCCACCACGATGCCGGCCAGGACGTCGCCGCGCACATTGGATAACCAATTGCGCCGCAGATTAGCGAGCAGGTTCATAGGTTGGGATCAGTCGTTTCGCGGGCCCGGGGCGGACATGCGCCTCAGACGAGCCGTCAGTTGTCCGGGGGATAGGCGCCCGGCCGAGCCACCCGGTCAAAGCCAGGTCCGTCGATAGGGGCGGCTATGCCTTGGCTGGGCGGCGAACACAACCCCGCGGCAGGCGCAGGACCCCCAAAAGGCGAAGGCCCGCAGCGTTAACTGCGGGCCTCCATGGTGGAGCTAAGCGGAGTCGAACCGCTGACCTCTTGAATGCCATTCAAGCGCTCTACCAGCTGAGCTATAGCCCCAGGTCCTGGGTTC
>CALEOQ010000116.1 GCA_937910255.1 uncultured Caulobacteraceae bacterium
ACGGCATACGAGATTACGACGTGACTGGAGTTCAGACGTGTGCTCTCCCGAGCTCGAGCTTCAGCGCCGGGCCCAGGTCTACGCCGCAGAAGCCACCGATCTCGCCCGCCAGCGGCGCCTGGCCGCCGTGGCCAGCGAGACCCTGTTCACCGCCGAGAGTGAAAGGGCCGACGCCCGCCCCTTGCCCGAACCGGTCGATCCCTCGGGCGCCGCCCTGCGCGGCTACGCCACCGCGCCGGCGGAATTCCTGGTGGAAGGTCCGCTGACCCCGCCCGAGGCGCTGATCTACCCGGCGGAAGGGCCCGTCACCCACCGCTTCGGCGAGACCCTGCACAGCACGGCCAAGTATCAGGGCCTGACCATCCTCACCCCGCGAGGCGCCCGTGTGCAAAGTCCAGGCGCCGGTCTGGTGCAATATGTGGGACCGGTGCGGGGTTGGGGCGTCATCTTGATCTTAAGGATGAGCGGTGGATACCATCTGGTGTTGGCTGGCCTTGACCGCGTGAGCGTGGACGTCGGGCAAACGGTCGCAGCCGGCGCGCCTGTCGGTTGGATGGCCGATGAAGGACAATCACCCTCGGAGCTCTATCTGGAGGTCCGGGAAAAGGGCGCGCCCGTCGATCCGGCGCGCTGGCTGAAGAAAGAAGCGGGCTGATCCGCTCATTGGGACGCAAACGCGCAGGCGGCATCAAATCGCCGCAAAGGGAGCCTCAGGTGAGGTCTATGAAGCAGTATCTGATGATCGGCGCGGCCGCCTTCGTCCTTGGGGCGGGCTCCATGGCCTATGTGAGCCAACAGGCCCAGGCCTCGGCCCAGGAGCCCCGCAGCCAGACCTACCGCATGCTTGAACTGTTCGGCGACGTGCTGAACACGGTCGAGCGGCAATATGTCACCGAGATCGACGAGACCAAGCTGATCGAGTCGGCGATCGACGGGATGCTCACCTCACTGGATCCGCATTCGGGCTATCTGAATTCCGAGTCCTTCGACGAGATGCGCGACCAGACCCGCGGCGAATATGGCGGCCTGGGCATCGAGGTCACCAGCGAGGACGGCGTGGTCAAGGTGATCGCGCCGATGGATGACACGCCCGCCGCCAAGGCCGGCATCAAGGCCGGCGACTATATCACCGGCGTCAACGGGGCCAGCGTCCTGGGCATGAGCGTCAGCGACGCGGTCAAGCAGATGCGCGGCAAGCCCGGCGAGGCCGTGGTGCTCAGCATCGCCCGAGAAAAGAGCGATCCCTTCGACGTCGAGATCGTTCGCGAGGTGATCCAGCCCAAGTCGGCCGTGGCCCGCATGGAGGGCGACTACGGCTATCTGCGGGTCTCGGCCTTCAACGAACGCACGACCGACGAGGCCGAACGGGTGTTCGGCGAATTGCGCGCGGCCAATCCCAATATGAAGGGCCTGATCCTCGACCTGCGCAACAATCCTGGCGGCCTGCTCGACCAGGCCGTGGGCCTGTCGGACCTGTTCCTCGAGGGCGGCGAGATCGTCTCCCAGCGGGGCCGCAACGCCCGGGACGTGGAGCGCTACAACGCCCGCGCGGGCGACATCGCCGAAGGCCTGCCCATGGTGGTGCTGATCAACACCGGCTCGGCCTCGGCGGCCGAGATCGTCGCCGGCGCCCTGCAGGACCGCAAGCGGGCCGAGCTGGTCGGCCTGACGAGCTTCGGCAAGGGTTCGGTCCAGACGGTCATCCCCCTGCGCGGCGGCATGGACGGCGCCCTGAAGCTGACCACGGCGCGCTACTACACCCCGTCGGGCCGGTCGATCCAGAAGACCGGCATCGAGCCCGACCTGGAGGTGGCCGCCAGCCGCGACGAGGCTCAGGCCATCGCCAACCGGGCCTTCCAGTTCAGCGAGGCCTCGCTGCGCAACGCGCTGAACGCCGACGAGGGGCTGGAGCGCCGCGGCGCCCACCAGCCCGCCGAGGCGCCGCCGGAATCCTTCGACGAAGAGAAGGACTTCCAGCTGGTCCGCGCCCAGGACGTGCTGAAGTACGGCTCTGTGGCGGCCACGCCGAAACTGCCCAAGCCGGAGGCCCGTCTGGCCGAGGTGATCGGTGTGAAGGACAAGGTCGCCGCGGCGGCCGCAGCCCCGAAGGCCAACTAGGGCGGCTGCCCCTTTCGGCCTCGCCGACGGCTTGCCCGAGCCCGTCGGCGAGGTTCATAAGGTGTTCGTTAACCATGTTCGCGCCAGAACCGGTCTTGGCCCGGTCTTCAGCGAGAGGTTCAGCGAGTCATGGCCATGTTCTCCAAACGGAGCCTGACCCCGGCCCCGGCCGCAGCGCCCGCGGGCGGCGGCCCGGCCATGCTGGGCCATCTCCGCGCCGCCGTCGCCAATCCCTATATCAGCGCCGCGGCGGCGGCTGGCCTCTTCATCCTCACCCTCTCGGCTCTGGTGGCGATCATCGGCGATCCTCGCGCCGGCGCCCCCGTGATCCGCCTGCCCCTGGCTCAGGCCGTGGTGGCCGCAGCGCCCCCCGGCTGGCGGGAGGCGCTGACCGCCGATGGCGCCGGCCCAGGGGTGACCGAAGAGGTGTTCGAGCTTTCCGAGACGCCCGTCGAGGATCCCGGCGTGCTGGGGGAGGCTGTCATCACCCTGCCCGGCGCCCGGCCCGGCCGGACGCGCCTCGCCCTGCCTGCGGCGCCCATCGCCGGCCTTACGTCGCCAGGGCCCAATGGCCCGCTGCCGATCATCGGACCCGGCGGCCGCACCCCGGCCGAAGCCTATGCCCGCCCCTTCCAGGCCAATGGCAAGCCCAAGGTCAGCCTGATCGTCGGCGGCCTGGGGCTGAACTCCGGCGCCACCCGCCAGGCCATTGAGCAACTGCCCGGCGAGATCACCCTGTCCTTCGTGCCCTATTCGGAGGGGCTCCAGGGCTGGATCGACCTGGCGCGGGAGCACGGCCACGAAGTGCTGCTGGAGACCCCGATGGAGCCGGTGGACTATCCCGACAACGACCCCGGCCCCTACACCCTGCTGGCCAGTTCCGGCGCCACCGAGACCACCCGGCGCCTGGAATGGCTGCTGTCGCGGGCCACCGGCTATTTCGGCCTGACCAACTATCTGGGCTCGCGCTTCCTCAATTCCGACCCAGCCATGGCCGCCTTCACCACGGCGTTGAAGGCCCGGGGCCTGGCCTTCATCGATGACGGCCAGGCGGCCGGCCGCGGCTTGGGCGTGCCGCGGGCCTCAGCCGGCCGGATCATCGACGAGCAGCTCTCCGGCGAGGCCATCGACAAGCAGTTGCTGGCCCTGGAGGCCCAGGCCCTGCAGAACGGCCAGGCCCTGGGCTCGGGCTTCGCCTATCCCCTGACCATCGCCCAGGTCGCCGAATGGGCGGGCCAGGTCGAGGCCCGCGGCTATCAGCTGGCGCCCGCCTCGGCGCTCGCACGGCGATGAGCGAGACCGATCTCGCCCCGCATCTGGCGCCCTACCGACCCAATGTCGGGGTGGTGCTGTTCCGCCCCGACGGCCTGGTCTGGCTCGGCCGCCGGTCTGGGGCGACGCCCCCGAACAACTGGCAGTTCCCCCAAGGGGGCGTCGATCCGGGCGAGGACCTGCAGGCCGCCGCCCTGCGCGAGCTGGCCGAGGAGACCGGCGTGCGCACGGTCACCATCCTCGGCCGCACCGATGGCTGGCTGACCTACGACTTCCCGCCCGAACACGCCGGCACGTCCATCGGCCGGGCCTGGAAGGGCCAAAGGCAGGTCTGGTTCGCGTTGCGCTTTGATGGAGGCGACTCCGAGATCGACCTCGGCGCCCATCCGCCGCCCGAATTCGACGGCTGGCGCTGGGCCTATCTGGCCGAAGCCCCCAAGATCGTGGCGCCGTTCAAGCAGGCCATATACAGCCAGGTGGTCGACGCCTTCAGCGTCTTCGCCGCCGGCTGAGCCCAGAGCCTGATCGTTGTGTCAGGCTCTGACTCCATGTCTCGGGCCTGATGCGATCAGACGGAACCGTCTGATCGTTGAATCAGGCTCTGCGCTTCAAGTCCAAGGGAGCCCCATGCCCGCCCCCATCATCATGGTGCATGGCGCCTTCTGCGGCGGCTGGACCTTCGAGGCCTTCGCCGCCCCATTCCGCGCGGCGGGCCACACCGTCCTGACGCCAGACCTGCGCGGCCATGGCGCCGCCGAGGCTGGCCAGGCCGTGGTCGGGGTCTCCATGCTGGACTATGCCCGCGACATCGCCGCCCTGGCGCAGTCTCAGCCGGAGCCGCCCTTCCTCGTCGGCCACTCCATGGGCGGGCTGGTCTGCCTGATGGCCGCCCAGCGCGCGCCGGTCGCTGGGCTCGCCCTCCTGGCGCCCTCCCCGCCCTGGGGCGTCGCCGGCTGGTCGGTGGAGGAGGGCGTGACCGCCTTTGGCCTGCACCTGCTCGGGCCGTTCTGGAGCCAGGCCGTGTCGCCGGACCTCAATCTGATGCTGGGCTATAGCCTGGACAAGATGCCCGAGGGGGCCCGTCGCCCCATCCTGGAGCGCCTGCGTCCCGAAAGCGGCCGCGCGCTCTGGGAGACCTTGAACTGGTGGCTCGATCCCATGATGACCACAAGCCTCGGGGCGTCCGCTTCGAGCGCCCCGGCCCTGGTTCTGGTGGGTGAGCGCGACGTGGTCCACCCGCCAGCCACCGCCCGCCAGACGGCGGCGCGGATCGGGGCAGATGTGTTTGTCCTGCCGGGGATGAGCCACTGGCTGCCCGGCGAGCCCGGTTGGGAGGGCGCGGCGGATCAGGCGCTGGCCTGGATGGGCGCCCAGGCTCGGCAGGAGGCCTGAGCCCCCTCGCCGGCCCGGCGCAGGATCCCTAGAACGTCCGTTCGCTGTAGAGCAGGGTCGCCTGGTCGTAGCGGCGTTCCAGCGGGGAATCGTCGGGGTTCTTGAGCTGGACGAACACCAGGCCGGTGGATTCCTGCTCGTTATAGTGTTCCCAGGCCATGGTGATCCGCTTGATGTTGTCGGGACCCACGGCGAAGTCGTTCCGCTGCAGCTCTAGCTCGGGGTCGTGCAGGAACGACCAGATGTTCAGCGCCTCGATGATCGGCTTCTCGCCGCCGATCGCATAGTCGATCTGCACGTTGCAGACATTGTCATTGGCGCCCTTGGGCAGGACGCTGATGGTGTAGTTGCGGTCGCCGCCCATACCCATCTCGTAGGCGCCCGATCGGCGGTCACGGCGCATGCCCAGGTTCTCGGCGACCTCCTCGACCGTCTTGCCCTGCTGCACCATGGGCAGGCAGGCGCGGGTCAGGACGGAGAGGACCGTGGCGCCATCGCCGGAGGTCGGGAGGGTAGGCTGTTCCACCGGCGCAGCCGCCGGCGCTGGCGGCGCCGCGGGGGCCGCCGGAGCGGGCATGGTGGCCGCAGGGGCGGCGGGATCGGCGGCCGGTTCGACGCCCTCCTGAGCCAAGGCGGGGCCGGCGAGGCCTGCGATCAGGATGAGGCTGGCGATGACGGTGCGCATTGGTGTGTCCCCTGACTTGATGTGCTGGAACCGAAACCAGATTCCGGGCGCATCACACTAAAGCCGAAGCGCCACGGCAACCCCCCTCACGCCCCTTTGACGCCTTGAGGCGCCCGGTGACCCGAGCTGAGCCTCAGGCGGCCACCGGCGCGGCGTACTCGGCCAGGATGGTCAGCCCCGTGGCGCTGACGTCGGCGAAGCCGCCCCTGACCTCGTAGAGGGTTTCCTGGCCGTCATTGCGCACGACGATCTGGCCTTCCCGCAGGGTGGCCATGAACGGCGCGTGGCCGGCCAGGACCCCGAAGTCGCCTTCGGTTCCCGGCGCGTCCACCTGATCGACCAGGCCGGAGTAGAGCTCCCGCTCCGGCGAGACGAGGGAGAAGTGCAGCTTGTCCGCCATGATCCCTAGGCTTCCGACGCGAGCTTCTCGGCCTTGGCCACCGCATCCTCGATGGTGCCGACATTGTAGAAGGCCGGCTCAGGCAGGTGATCGTACTCGCCGTCGCAGAGCGCCTTGAACGAGCGGATGGTGTCTTCCAGGCTCACGAAGATGCCCGGCGTGTTGGTGAACTGCTCGGCCACGTGGAAGGGCTGCGAGAGGAAGCGCTGGATCTTGCGGGCGCGGGCCACGATCAGCTTGTCCTCTTCCGACAGCTCATCCATGCCCAGGATGGCGATGATGTCCTTCAGCGCCTTGTACTGCTGCAGGATCTCCTGAACGCGGCGGGCCACGGCGTAGTGCTCCTCGCCGATCACCAGCGGGTCCATGATCCGCGAGGTGGAGTCCAGCGGGTCCACGGCCGGGAAGATGGCCTGGGCGGCGATGTCGCGGCTCAGCACGGTGGTGGCGTCAAGGTGGGCGAAGGAGGTGGCCGGGGCCGGGTCGGTCAGGTCGTCGGCGGGCACGTAGATGGCCTGGACCGAGGTGATCGAGCCCTTGTTGGTCGAGGTGATGCGCTCCTGCAGGTTGCCCATCTCGGTGGCCAGGGTCGGCTGATAGCCCACGGCCGAGGGGATGCGGCCCAGCAGAGCCGACACTTCCGAACCCGCCTGGGTGAAGCGGAAGATGTTGTCGATGAAGAGCAGCACGTCCTTGCCCTCTTCGTCGCGGAAGTACTCCGCCTGGGCGAGACCGGTCAGGGCGACCCGGGCGCGGGCGCCGGGGGGCTCGTTCATCTGGCCATAGACCAGGGCGCAACGGGAGTCGCCGCCGCCGCCGGGCTGGTTCACGCCGGACTCGATCATCTCGTGATAGAGGTCGTTGCCTTCGCGGGTGCGCTCACCCACCCCGGCCAGAACCGAGTAACCGCCGTAGGCCTTGGCGATGTTGTTGATCAGCTCCTGCATGGTCACGGTCTTGCCCACGCCGGCGCCGCCGAACAGGCCGATCTTGCCGCCCTTGGTGTAGGGGCAGAGCAGGTCGATGACCTTGATGCCGGTGACCAGGATCTCGGCCGAGGTCGACTGCTCGGCGAAGGAGGGCGCCTCGCGGTGGATGACGCTGGTCATGGTGGAGTTGATCGGACCGCCTTCATCGATCGGCGCGCCGATGACGTTCATGATCCGGCCGAGCGTGCCCGGACCCACCGGCACGGTGATGCCGGCGCCGGTGTCGACCACGGGCTGACCGCGGGTCAGGCCCTCGGTGGTGTCCATGGCGATGGTGCGGACGGTGTTCTCACCCAGATGCTGGGCCACTTCCAGCACCAGGCGGAAGGACTCGCCGGTCCGCTGGTCGGTGTTGGTGGTGTCCAGGGCGTTGAGGATCGAGGGCAGGTGACCTTCGAACTCGACGTCGACGACGGCGCCGATGACCTGGACGATCTTGCCGGTGGCGACGCCCTGGCCGGCCACGGCCGGGGTCTGGCCCGAGGCGGCGGGGACGGCGGCCTTCTTGGCGGGGGCCTTGCGGGGAGCCTTGGCGGCCGGCGCGTCGGCCGCGGCGACCGGCGCAGCCGGCGTCTGGGCGGGAGCCTTCGGGGTCGTAGCCATGATGCTGTTCTCTTGCTCTAGATCGCTTCGGCGCCGGAGATGATCTCGATCAGCTCCTTCGTGATCTGCGCCTGACGGGTGCGGTTATATTGCAGGGTGAGGCTGGCGATCATGTCGCCGGCGTTACGGGTCGCGTTGTCCATCGCGGTCATCTGGGCGGCGTAGAAGCCGGCCTGGTTCTCCAGCATGGCGGAGAACAGCTGGATGGTCAGATTGCGCGGCAGCAGGGTCTCGAGGATGGCCTCTTCGGAGGGCTCATACTCATAGACCGCGCCCTTGAGATCGATCGGCGGGGCGTCGGCGGCGATTTCGGCCGGGATCAGCTGCTTGACGCTGGCGACCTGGCTGACCACCGAGTGGAACCGGCTGTAGACCATGCTGACCACATCGACTTCACCGGCCTCGAACAGCGCGGTGACGCGGTCGGCCACGGCCTGGGCGACGTCCATGGAAGGCGAGCCGCCGGCTTCATAGAACTCGATGATCTTGTCGGCGTGCAGGCGGCGCAGCTGGTCGCGGGCCTTCTTGCCCACGACGATCAGCTGCACATCCTTGCCGGCGGCCTTGAGGCTGCCGATCCGTTCGCGGGCGGCGCGGACGATGGAGGTGTTGAAGCCGCCGGCCAGGCCGCGGTCCGAGGTGGCCACCACCAGGACATGGCGCTGATCGGCGCCCGTGCCGGCCAGCAGGCGCGGCGCGGACTCCCCGCTCACCCCCTGGGCGAGGTTGGCGATCACCGAGGCCATCCGCTCAGCGTAGGGGCGCGCGCTCTGGGCGGCGTCCTGCGCACGACGAAGCTTGGCCGCGGCGACCATCTGCATGGCTTTCGTGATCTTCTGCGTGGCTTTCACGCTTCCGATCCGATTGCGCATCTCCTTGAGGCTGGCCATCCTTTTGGGTCCTGGCCGGCTTAGGCGAACGTCTTGGTGAAGGCGTCGAGCACGCTCTTCAGCTCGGTTTCCAGCTCGGCCTTCAGGTCCTTCTTGGTGCGGATATTATCCAGCAGGTCCTGATGCTTGCCGTGCAGATAGCTGAGCAGCTCGGCCTCGTAGCGGGTCACGTCGCCCACGGCCACATTGTCGAGATAGCCCCGGGTGCCGGCATAGATCACGGCCACCTGCTCCTCGACCTGCAGCGGCGAGTACTGGGGCTGCTTCAGCAGCTCGGTCAGGCGCGCGCCGCGGGCCAGCATGCGCTGGGTGGTGGCGTCCAGGTCCGAGCCGAACTTGGCGAAGGCGGCCATTTCCCGGTACTGCGCGAGCTCGCCCTTGATGGGGCCGGACGCGGTCTTCATGGCCTTGATCTGGGCCGAGGAGCCCACGCGGCTCACGCTGATGCCGACGTTCACGGCCGGGCGGATGCCCTGGAAGAACAGGTCGGTCTCCAGGAAGATCTGGCCGTCGGTGATCGAGATCACATTGGTCGGGATATAGGCCGACACGTCGTTGGCCTGGGTCTCGATGATCGGCAGGGCGGTCAGCGAGCCCGAGCCATTGTCCTCGTTCAGCTTCGCCGCGCGCTCCAGCAGGCGGCTATGCAGATAGAAGACGTCGCCCGGATAGGCTTCGCGGCCCGGCGGGCGACGCAGCAGCAGGGACATCTGGCGATAGGCCACGGCCTGCTTGGACAGGTCGTCATAGATGATGACGGCGTGCATGCCGTTGTCGCGGAACCACTCGCCCATGGCGCAGCCGGCGAAGGGGGCCAGGAACTGCAGCGGGGCCGGTTCGGACGCGGTGGCGGCGACCACGATCGTGTAGTCCAGCGCGCCGCGCTCTTCGAGGGTCTTGACGATCTGGGCGACGGTCGAGCGCTTCTGGCCGATGGCCACATAGATGCAATAGAGCTTCTGGCTCTCGTCGCCCGAGGCGTTGATCGCCTTCTGGTTCAGGATGGCGTCGATGGCCACGGCGGTCTTGCCGGTCTGACGGTCGCCAATGATCAGCTCGCGCTGGCCGCGGCCGACGGGGATCAGGGCGTCGATGGCCTTCAGGCCGGTCTGCACGGGCTCGTGCACCGACTTGCGCGGGATGATGCCCGGCGCCTTCACGTCGGCGCGGCGACGCTCGGTGGCCACGATCGGACCCTTGCCGTCGATGGGCTCGCCCAGCGGGTTCACCACGCGGCCCAGCAGGCCTTTGCCCACCGGCACGTCCACGATCTCGCCCAGGCGGCGGACTTCGTCGCCCTCGCCGATGGCGCGGTCGTCGCCGAAGATCACGACGCCGACATTGTCGCGCTCCAGGTTCAGGGCCATGCCCTTCACGCCGGCCTTGGGGAACTCGACCATTTCGCCCGCCTGGACGTTGTCGAGGCCGAAGACCCGGGCGATGCCGTCACCGACGGACAGGACCTGGCCGACGTCGGAAACATCGGCTTCTTCGCCGAAATTGGCGATCTGCGACTTGAGGATGGCCGAAATCTCGGCGGCGCGGATATCCATGGTCTTACGCTCTCTTGAGGGCGAATTTCAGCGAGTCGAGCTTCGTACCCAGCGAAGCGTCGAACAGACGGGAGCCGACCCGAACCTTGATGCCGCCAAGGATCGACGGATCGACGTGGGTCTCAATTTCAGGGTCCTTGCCCAGGGCCTGGCGCAGGGCGGCGGAGACGCCCCGGGCCTGGTCGGCGGACAGGGGAAGCGCGGTGGTCACGTGGGCCGAAACCACACCGCGACGTTCGGCCGAGAGGGCCTGGAACGCGGTGATCACCGAAGGGATGGCCGAGGCCCGGCCATTGGCCGAGATCAGGCCGAGGAACTTGCGGGTGGTCGGATCAAATCCGGCCTTGGCGGCGACGGCGGCCAGACCCTTGCTCTTGTCCTGGGCGCCAAAGGCCGGCGAGGCCAGCAGGACGCGCAGGTCGCGGCTGTCGGCCAGCATCGCCTTCAGCGACTTGAGGTCGGCTTCGACCGTCGCAATCTTGTTCTCGTCGTTCGCGAGATCGAACAGGGCCTGGGCATATCTGCCGCCCACATTCGAAGTCCTGGAATCGTCCGCCACTATGTGTCCGCCCGGTGCGTGTCAAAAGCCGCGACAGAAGAATTTCGGTCACAGCTAAAGGCTTGAAAGCGCTTGAAAAAGCACGTCGTCGAAAGAGGAGGTTCGCCCCCCGACCCTAAGCCGCGCGCCTGATAGCACGCGATTTTAGGCGCCGCAACCAAACCGGCGTCTGGGAAATCGGCCATTTCGCCTAAGCCGGGGTGGTCGCATCGAGCTTGCGGAACACCGCAGAGCCGGTGGCGGCCAGGGCGCCGTCGCCCTTGAGCACCCGCCCATGGACGAAGACCAGCGTCCGTGTCGCGCGCTCGACCCAGCTCTCGACCGTGACGGCTTCGCCCGCGACGAGGGGCGCGCCGTAGTCGAGGGTGAGGGAGACCGGGGCTGCGGGCTCGCCGATGGCGTCGGCCATGGCCGGTTCGAGAAGGGCGGCGGCGGGCGCCGAGCCAGCGGGCGCCTGGGCGGTATGGATCAGAGGCGCGGCGGCTGTGGGCGCCGCTGCGCGGGATGTGGGGGAGGATGCGTTCATGGCCGCGCCCCTTTAAGGCGCAACGCCCAAAAGAAAAAGGGCGCCGGAGATCCGGCGCCCCAGTTTGACAGGCTCAACAACAGGCGGCTGGGAGGCCGATACTAGCGGTTGGCGACCTGCGTCTTGGGCAGGGCCGCCTCGTTGCAGGCGCTGAGGCGGTCGGCGTCGAAGGACTTGCGGCCGTCTTCGAACGCAGCGATGGCCCCGAACTTGCCCGCCAGGTCCTTGCAGGTGGCGGCGATGAAGGTGCGCGAGTTGGTCGTGCTGGCGACGCATTCGGCGCCTTCGCACCAGAAGACGGCGCCGCCGGCCACCAGCTTGGTGCGCTCGGCCACAGGCTGTTCAAGCTTGGCGGTGACCATCTGTTGGGCGGCGGCCTGGCCGGCGATGGCCAGCGTCAGGAAGGCCGCGGCGGCGGCCGCGGTGTTACGGATCATCATGGGTCGCACTCCGGCGTTGGGGAGGAAGCGGCGCGAAGCGGCGGCGCCGGCTGGCCCGAAAACCCCTTGCGACTATCCCCATCGCCGGGCGCCCTCGAACTAAGCAACGCTAAGATAACGGCGTTAAGATTGGGCGCAACCGCCATTTGCGTTGGACGCCTATGCAGGTTTGAAGATGCGGGGCTCTGACGTGGCGCCATCGGCGGGGACGCCGACGCCGCGGAATCGCCCTGTTCATCCCCCATCAACCCTGTCGCGCGTTTCGTGGGGTTCGGATAAAGGATCGCGCCAAGCTTAGGCGCCGAGACGCGCACTCTCTATAGAACGACAGAACGGCTAGGACGACGGATGGCCAATTCGCAACCGCCAGGATCGCCCCGCTCGGGCCGCAGCGGCCGCGCCCGGCGCACGCCGCTGCAGGCCTTCTTCTATTGGACCGCCGTGATCGGGGTCTGGGGGCTCATCTTCGTGGCGGCCTTCTTCGCCGTCTTCGCCGTCGACCTGCCCGACACCTCCAAGCTCTATGATGTCGAGCGCCAGCCCTCGATCTCCTATCTGGACCGGTCCGGGGCCCTGATCGCGGTGCGCGGTTCGCAGTACGCCCCGCCGGTGGATCTCGACACGCTGCCCGAGCATGTGCCGAAAGCCTTCATCGCCATCGAGGACCGCTGGTTCTACTGGCACCCGGGCTTCAATCCGTGGGGCATCATCCGCTCGCAGTACTATAATATGACCAATGACGGCGGACCCCTGCGCGGCGGCTCGACCATCACCCAGCAACTGGCGCGCAACCTCTTCCTGACCCCGGCCCAGACCTATCGCCGCAAGGCTCAGGAGCTGATCCTGGCCGTCTGGCTGGAGCTGAAATTCTCCAAGAAGGAGATTCTCGAGCTCTATCTGAACCGGGTCTATTTCGGCGGCGGCGCCTATGGGATCGAGGCCGCCTCGCAGCGCTATTTCAACAAGCCGGCGCCGGAGCTCACCATCGGCGAGTCGGCCCTGCTGGCCGGCATGATGAAGGGGCCATCGCGCTACAGCCCCGTCTCGGCCACCGACCGGGCGGCTCGCCGCGCCACCGTGGTGCTGGACGAAATGGTCCGCCTGGGCGCCATCACCCCCGAAGAGCGCGCCGAGGCCTTCGACAACCCGGTGCGGGTCAACCCCACCCTGGCCAATCAGCGGGCGCAGTATTTCGTCGACTGGATCGACGACGAGGTTCGCGCCCTGGTGGGCGAGCCCACCGACGATCTGGTGGTCGAGACCACCCTGGACCTGCCCATCCAGACCGCCGCCGAGCAGGCCCTGCGCCGTGGGGTGGCCGCCGGCGCCGATCAGGGGATCGGCCAGGGCGCCCTGGTGGCCCTCGACGGCGAAGGCCGGGTGCGGGCCTATGTTGGCGGCGCCGATTATCAGGAGAGCCAGTTCGACCGGGCGACCATGGCCAGGCGTCAGGCCGGTTCGGCCTTCAAGCCCTTCGTCTATCTGACGGCCATGGAGCAGGGACGCACCCCCAATGTCCGCGTCGTCGACGAGCCCCTGCGCATCGGCGACTGGGAGCCGCGCAACTATAGCGGCGACTTCAGGGGGGAAATGACCCTGGAACAGGCCCTGGCCCAATCGACCAACACCGTCGCCGCCCGGCTGGCCAGCGAGGTCGGCACCGGAAATGTGGCCGCCACGGCGCGGCGCCTGGGGATCACCGGCAACATCCAGCTCGACCCGTCCATGGCCCTCGGCGCCGTCGAGGTGAGTCCGCTGCAGATGGCCCAGGCCTACGCCCCCTTCGCCAATGGCGGCTTCAAGGCCCGGGGCTACGGGATCGAGCGCATCCGGACGTCGGACGGCCGGGTTCTCTATGACCACAATGTGGACCGGCCCCAGCGCCAGTCGGTGATTGGCTCGCCGGCCCTGCAGTACATGAACCAGATGATGCGCGGCGTCGTGGCCCGCGGCACCGGGACGGCCGCCCAGGTCCCCGGCTACGATCTGGCCGGCAAGACCGGCACCACCAACGACTACCGGGACGCCTGGTTCGTCGGCTACACCGGGGGCTTCGTGGCCGCCGTCTGGGTCGGCAAGGACGACAATTCGGCCATGCGCCGGGTGTCGGGCGGGGGCGCGCCGGCCCGGATCTGGAAGGACTTCATGACCTCGGCCCTGCCCCGGCTGAACGCCCAGCAGATCCCGGGCGGGACCATCGATCCCCCACCCCTGACCCCGGCCGCCGACCCCATCGGCGATCTCCTGGACGGCGTGGGCGGCATGATCGGCAGCGATCCGGCGCCTCAGCCCGCCGCGCCGACCAATCCGGAGCCGATCCCCTACTGAGCGCCCCCTAAGCGCCCACCGCGCCCACCGCGTGCAGCCGCGCGCCATGGAGCCTGAGCCACTGGCGGTGGGGGGCCGGATCGCCCACCAGCGCCTCCACCAGGGCCCAGAAGCGCGGGCCGTGGTTCAGCTCGCGCAGGTGGGCGCATTCATGGGCGACGACATAGTCGGACACTTCCGGCGGGGCGAGCGCCAGGCGCCAGGAATAGCGGACCACCGCCGGCTGGGCGCCCATGGCGGGCTTGCATGAACCCCAGCGCGAGCGGGCGTCGGTGAGGGCGACCTTGGGCGCCGCCGCGCCCAGGGCCCTGGCGTGGATCGCCGTCAGCGCGGCGAGCTCCTCCAGGGCGTGACGCTTCACCACCCGCTGCACCGCCCGGGCGTAGGTCTCGTCATCCCCTGCGGCGAGAATCTGGCCCGGCTCGTCGTCTGCGCCGGCCACCAGGCGCGCGCGGCCGGTCGCCTCGACAAGGACGACCTCCGCGCCGAACAGGCTCAAGCGGGCGCCCGGGGCCAGGGGCTGGGGGGCGGGCAGTTCGTCAAGGCGCGCCAGGATCCAGTCGATGCGATCTCGGGCGAAGGCCGCAGCCTCGCCGAGGCGTCGCGGGCTGGGCGCCGTGGCCACCACCTCACGCCGGCTGCGGTCCAGGCGCAGGGAGACCCGGCGCGCCCGCGCATGGACTTTCAGGCGAATGACGGCGCCGGCGATCTCGATCCGGTCGCCGTCGGCGAAGTTGCGGCCAAAGGGACTCATGTCCCGCTGATTTAGGCAGGCTTGGCCGACTTGTCGAAGCGGCTTTGATGATCGGCGATGAAGTCCCGCACCCGGGGATAGATTTCCTCCCGGAAGCGCCGGCCGTTGAACACGCCGTAGTGGCCCACATGGGGCTGCACATAGTCGATCTTCAGCTCGGCCGGCAGATTGGCGCACAGGTCATGGGCCGCCTGGGTCTGGCCGATGCCGGAGATGTCGTCGTTCTCGCCCTCGACGGTCAGCAGGCCGATGTCCTTGATCTGGCCCGGGTCCACGCGCCGGTCACGGTGGACCAGCTCACCCTTGGGCAGCAGGTGGCGCTGGAAGACGTAGTCCACCGTCTGGAGATAGAATTCCTCGGTCAGGTCGAGGACCGACAGATACTCGTCATAGAATTCCAGGTGCTTGTCGGCGGAGTCGCCATCGTCGCGCATCAGGTCCTCAAGGTAGCGCAGGTGCGCTTCCTTGTGCCGCTCGATGTTCATCGACATGAAGGAATAGAGCTGGACGAAGCCCGGATAGACCCGGCGGCCCATGCCCGGATAGGGCGGCGGCACGGTGTAGACCATGTTCGAGGCGAACCAGGCGAAGGGGCGTTCCTCGGCCAGCTTGTTGGTCACCGTCGGCGAGAACCGCGCATCGATGGGCGAGCCCATGAAGGTCATGGAGGCCGGGCGGGAGACCTCGTCATCCTGGGCCATCAGGCTGGCGGCGGCCAGGACCGGCGGCCCCGGCTGGCAGACGGCCACCACGTGGGGGCGGGGGCCCAGGAACCGCAGCATGTCCCGGATGTGGTCGATATAGTCGTGGAAGTCGAAGCGGCCCTCCATCACCGGCACCGACCGGGCGTTCTCCCACTCGGTGATGTAGACCTCGTGGTCCTGCAGGAAGGCCTGGACCGTGCCCCGCAGCAGGGTCGCATAGTGCCCCGACAGCGGAGCCACGATCAGCACCGGCGGCTCCAGCTTCGTGCGGCCGGCCCGGCGCATGTCGGTCATGTCGCGGCTGAAATGGGTGAGCTTCACCCAGGGCGAGCTCCACACCGTCTGGGTCCGCACCGCGACGCTCTCGCCGTCGATGGTGACGGACTCGATGCCCCATTCAGGGCGCCGGTAGCGGCGGGTGAGGTTGGAGAACAGGTCCGCCGTCGCATAGAGCCGGCGGCCAAGCTCGCTGTCGCGGGCCGGATTGAGCGGGGAGCTCCAGAAGTCCCGGGTCGCCAGGGCGGCCAGGCGCAGCGGCGTCGCGCCGTAATATCCGGTCTCGTGCAGGGTGTAGAGCATCTGCCAAACGTCCTTGTGCGCCGCAACATATCACGCCGCACCTTAACGGAGTCCAGCCTTGGCCGTTCCGGGCGGCGGCTGCGCCGCGACGCGACGCCGCGGCGGCGGCTAGCCTTCCTGCATCGCCGTCCGAATCAGGCGGGCCATCTCATCGGGCGCGACGCCAAAGGCCAGCACGCGGTTAAAGCGCCCCTGGGGGTCCATCAGATAGGCGGCCGTGGAATGGTCCACCGTATAGTCCGGCCCCTCGCCCGACTTGCGGTAGTAGACATAGTAGGCCTTGGCGACTTGGGCGATCTGCTCGGGCGTGCCGGTCAGGCCGATCACATTGTCGGGGAAGGCGTCCAGGGACAGATAGGTCTTCAGCTGCTCGGGCGTATCGCGCTCGGGATCGACCGAAATGAACACCGTCTGCAGGTCCTCGCCCCGGGGCCCGAGCTGCTGCTTGGCCACGTCGATGGCCTGCAGGGTCGAGGGGCAGATGTCCGGGCAGTAGGTGAAGCCGAAGAAGACGATGTTCCACTGGCCCTCCAGCACGCTTTCATCCACCGGCCGACCGTCCTGGTCGACCAGTTGGAAGGGGCCGCCCACATCGCCCTGCGCCGTCTGGGCGCCGTCGCCTGCGCCTGCGCCGCCGCCCATCTTCCAGAACAGCCCCGCGCCCGCCGCCAGGCCGAGGATCGCCACCAGGGCGATGAGGATCAGAGAACGTTTCGACATGGCCAGACCTCGCGCGGGGCGTGCAATTTCGTTTGGGGCTCGCCAGGACCATCGATCTCGGTGATCTTCAGGGGCGATGGCCCTGAAGAATGACGGATCGGCAGGCCTGAAGGACCCCTTGGGTCTCGATAGGCAAAGCACCGCCCTGCTGCAAGGCGAGCTCGCCTGGGACGAGGCGGTCCTCAAGCAGGGCCGGCTGCGGATTCGCACCGTCGTCACCCTGCGCTGGGTATTGGTGGCCAGCGAGGCCGCCGTGCTCACGGTCAGCGCCGCCCTGCTGAACCTGCCCGCCCCCTACGCCATCTGCTTTGGGCTGGTGGGCCTGGCCGCCTGGGTCAATCTTCTGGTGGGCATCGCCACGCCAGGCCAGCGGCTGCTGAACCCGGCCGAGGCCACCCTGCAGCTCGGTTTCGACATCATCCGCATCGCCGCCCTGGTCTTCCTGACCGGCGGCATCCTCAATCCCTTCGTCGTCCTGATGATTCCGCCCCTGGCCCTGGCGGCGGCCACCCAGTCCCTGGCGCCGACCCTGGCCCTGGGCGTCCTCGCCATGGGGTCCGGCGCGGTGTTGAGTTTCTTCGCCCTGCCCCTGCCCGGCGCCGAAACCCCTGTGGCCGCCTGGCCCCTGGGCTGGCGGCTGGGGGCCATGACCGCCCTTCTGCTGGGGCTGGCGGTGACGGCGGCCTATGTGCGCGAAGCCGCCCAGGAGACTGCGCGGCGCGAGATCGGAAGAGCACACGTCTGAACTCCAGGCACGTCGTAAGCTCGTATGCCGTCTTCTGCTTGAAAAAAAAAACAATGACACAACAAGCTGGTTGTTATTTGGTCAAGAGGGCCCAGCGGAAGTGCCATGATCGCAGGCTCCCGGGTTAGCTGGTCGTCCCATCAGCGAGGATCAGTCGCAGTCTGCTGACC
>CALEOQ010000117.1 GCA_937910255.1 uncultured Caulobacteraceae bacterium
GAGACGTCGTGATGGTGTATGACTGGCGGTGGCTGGATGTGATGGCTTTGCTCTGCTGTTGTTTTGTTTTTTTTTTTTCAAGCAGAAGACGGCATACGAGATTACGATGTGACTGGAGTTCAGACGTGTGCTCTTCCGATCTGCCGCGATCGAGGCTGTGGCGCTATCGGGCTGAGCGGCGAACCAGGCGTGAAATCCCAGGCGGCTTTCCAGGTCTCCGCGGCCGAAGCGGGCGGCGGCGAAGGCGTTCTCGCGCCAGACCTGGTCCATCTCGCGGGTGACGTCGGGCAGGCCATCCACAGAGGCCAGCGGGTCGGGGCTGTCCAGCCAGGCCTCGACCTCGGCGGTCAGGCCGTCATCGAATCTCTGCCCCTCGCGGGCGGCCCGCAGGGCGCGCCGGCGCATGGGGCCGGAGATGGCCCGGCCGGAGGGGAAGGCGCCATAGGCGTAGGCCTGGCGCCGGGCCTGATCGTGGCCGTTCTCCAGCAGCGCCTCGGCGTAGGCCTCCAGCAGGCGCGACAGGGGCGAGCCCGGCGGGACCACCTGCCGGTCCTGGTGCTTGCTCAGCACCGAGGGACTGCGGGGATCAAAGCCGGAAAAATGGAAGAAGCTCAGGGGCTGGCCGTTGACCGTGCAGGCGCCGCCGCCGTCGGACAGGGTGCGCCCCTCCAGGTTCCAATAGGCGAGGTCAAGGCCCGGATCGCGCAGGATGGCCACGTCGCTGACCAGGCCCGGCGCCAGGTCTATCCACTTCTGGTCGGTGAACAGACCGTGGGCGAAGTCCACCCGGCAGTCGAACCGGCACTTCTCGGCCCACCAGTCCAGCAGGGCGAAGATCTCGTCGGCCCGTCGCGCGGCCATGAAGCCCAGGTTGAAGGCGCCCGAGGTCAGGATGGTGTGATCGTTGGGATTGGCCTCGCCGGCCAGGGGCCGGGTCAGGTGCGGGATCAGCACCAGAGGGGCCGCCTCAAGGCCCGCGCGCACCCGGTCCAGGGGCGCATAGACGAAGATGTCCGGGTCCAGATAGGTCACCGAGCTCACACCCGGCTCAGCCATGAGGCGCCGGAAGGCGTGGGGCTTGATCGCGGTGTTCAGCTCCAGGGCGTCGTAATAGACGCTCATGGGACCTACGGGAGCGCCGGTCTCGGCCGCCTCCATCACCCGGGCGAAGGGCTCGAGCGCCGGGATCGGGCCGTCGGCGGCGATCACCACCCGGGCCGCGTCAGGCTCGACCTGCGCTAGACTTCGCATCAGGACCGCGGCCTGGGCGGCGTAGTTCCGCGAGACGATGGTGAAGACGACGTCCAAGGGCCCGCTCCCGACAGCTGGCGCCCGACTGGGTCGCGGCCCTGCGGGCCGGCCAGGATCAGGCGGCGGCGAGTAGTTCGTCGATGCGGCGGATGTCCTTCACCTCGGAGGCGATCCCGCCCTCCATCCGCATCACCTTGTTGCAGTAGAGCCGCAGAAGTTCGGTGTCGTGGGAGGCCAGCACGAGGATGCCGGCCCGCTCCACCAGGTTCAGCAGTCGGCGGTGGGCCAGCTGCTTGAATTCGGAGTCGCCGACCGAAATCCACTCGTCCATCAGCAGGACGTCGGCCTCGACCGCCGTGGCGACGGCGAAGGCCAGGCGGGCCTGCATGCCGGCCGAATAGGTCTTCATGGGCATGGCGAGGAAGGGACCCAGACCGCTGAAGGTGGCGATCTCGTCCATCTTGTCCTCGATCTCCTTGGTGCTCATGCCCGCGATGCGGCCGCGCAGACGGATATTGTCCACGCCGGTGGCGGACGGGTCGATGCCCAGGGACAGGTCCAGCAGGGCGGCGATGCGGCCGCGCACCTCGATCTGGCCTTCGTCCGGCTCATAGGCCCCTGAAAGCGCCCGCAAGAGGGTTGTCTTGCCCGAGCCGTTGTGCCCGATGAGGCCCAGTCGGTCGCCCGGACGCAGGCTGAAGCTGATGTTTGACAGGGCTGTGACTTCGGTCGCGCCGGTGTTCGACGAACCGAGCCGTCCGCCGACCGTAACCCGGGCCAGGTTCTTTTTCAGCGACTTGGCGTCCACCCCATAGACGGGGAAACGCAGGCTGAGGTCAGTGACCGCGATCGAGACTTCGGGAGGCTTCATAGGTAGTGCACGATCCGGCGGCGGGTGACAGCGAAGACCGAGAAGGTGAGCGCCCATCCCAGAACCGCCGCAATAGCTAGCACGATATAGGAGAGCCCGTCGGCCTGCTCGCCCAGCAGCGGAGCGCGGATGGTCGTGAGCATGTGGTAGAACGGGTTCAGCGTCAGGAAGGCGTGACGATCAGGGAAGGCGTCAGGTTTCCAGAAGACCGGCGTCATGAATATGGCGAACTGCATCACCGACATGACGAACTGAGGAATGTCGCGGAATCGGGCCGAGGCGATGCCCACCAGCAGGCTGATCCAGGACAGGTTGAGCACCGTCAGCAACAGGCCGCCCAGGGCCAGGAGGGGATCGGCCACCCGCCACAGGCCGAAGATCACGATCACGCTGATGATGATCACCGCGTGGTGGGCGAGGTTGATCAGGTTCCGCAGCACGGTGCGCCAGACGAAGGTGAACATGGGCAGGGCCGTCTGGCTCAGCATGTTCGCTGCGTGGACGAAGGTGTCGCAGCCCTCGTTGATCGTGCCAGACATCAGGCCGAAGAAGACGATGCCCATGGCCACATAGGGCATGAACTCGGCCACCGAGATGCCGAACAGCCGCGCATAGAGCAGGCCGATGCCCAGCACCATCAGGCCCATGGATATGGTGATCCAGAAGGGGCCGAGAATTGAGCCGCGATAGCGCGACACCACATCATGCCAGGCGAGCGACCAGGCGAGGCCGCGACGGTGCCAGGACGTGATGAGGTCCCGCAGAGCCATGCTGAATTCGAACAGCGTGCCACGCCGGCCGGTCCGCAGCATGTGTTGAGCGGATTCCATAGGGTCTCCCAAAGCGAGCGCCGCTGGTATCAGGTGCATTTTTAAGGCGCAAGCATGGCGCTGGGGCCTTAGCTTTTCAGACAAGCGCCCGCGTGATAGCGCAAAGCCAGGGAGAGCGCCGCCAGCATGTCGTCCATCGATCAGTTCCATCGGTCGCCAGCCCCGGCGCACCACGATATGCGCCTGATGGAGCCAGCCCTCGAGGGGGCCGGGGTGTGGATCGTTATCCCCTGCTACAAGGTTCGCGACCATATCCTGAACGTCCTCGCCAAGGTTCCGGCCTGGATCGACGGGGTCGTCTGCGTCGATGACGCCTGTCCCGACCGATCTGGCGACCTGATCGAGGCCGGGTGCGCCGACCGTCGGGTCCACGTGCTTCGCCTGGCGGAGAATCAGGGCGTTGGCGGCGCGACCTTGGCCGGCTATGGCGAGGCCGCCCGCCTGGGGGGCGTGATCCTGGTCAAGGTCGATGGCGACGACCAGATGGACCTGTCCTACCTTCCGCAACTGGTGACCCCGATCCTGCTGGGGGAGGCCGACTACGCCAAGGGCAACCGGTTCTCCTCGGTCAGCCACCTGCAGGGCATGCCCGGCGTGCGCATCCTCGGCAATGCCGGCCTGAGCTTCCTGGCCAAGCTCTCCACCGGCTACTGGAACGTTTTCGACCCCACCAACGGCTTCACCGCCATCGAGGCCAGCGTGGCCCACCTGGTGGCCGAAAAGCGCGTGGCCAAGCGCTTCTTCTTCGAGACCGACCTGCTCTACCACCTGGGCACCCTGCGCGCGGTGGTCCGCGACGTGCCCATGCCGGCGCGCTACGGGGACGAGGTCAGCAACCTGAAGATCACTGAGGTGCTCGGCCCCTTCGCCTGGCGCCACCTGCGCAACTTCGTGCGCCGGGCGCTCGGCCAGTATTTCGTCCGCGATTTCAACGTCGCCACCCTGGAGCTGATTTTCGGCAGCCTGTTCCTGCTGTTTGGTGGTCTTTACACCCTGAACTGGATGGCGGTGCGCGAGCCGGGCCAGGCGGCCTCGGCCGGCGTGGTCATGACCGCCGCCCTGCCGGTGATCATCGGCGTCCAGTTGCTGCTCCAGGCGATGAATTTCGACGTGGTCAATGTGCCGGTGCGGCCGATCCACCCCTATCTGCGCACCCTGGCGCGCATGGAGGCCGCGGCCCTCTCCGATGAGCCGTCGGCGGCAGGCGGGGCGCGCGCATGATGGCCCTGCGCGACATGGCGCTATGCGTGGTCTTCGCCGCGGCCCTGCCCGTGGGCCAGGTGATGTTCAAGTGGGCGGCGCTCTATAACGCCCGGCTCGACGGGCCGCTCATCCTGCGCCTGATCAAGAACCTGCCCCTGATCGGCGCCTTCTCCTGGTACGGACTGACCGCGCTTCTGTGGTTCTACATCCTCACCCGGGTGCCGCTCTCGCAGGCCTATGTCTTCTCGATCCTGGGCTCGGCCCTGGTGCCCCTGCTGGCCTGGGCGATCTTCAAGGAGCCGGTCTCCTGGCGATTCGCCCTGGGCTATCTGATCATGTTCGCAGGCTTCGCAGTGGTCATGCAGGCCCAGAGCCAGGTCTGAGGTCGCGGCTCAGAAGGCCTCTCACCGCCTCGGCCACTTCGTCATAGGCCACGCCGAACCGACGCTCATAGAGCAGGTCGCCTGCATGCGGCCGTTCGGCGAGGCGGGCGGGGTCCAGGCGCTGGACGCCATAGCCGCCGCGCAGTGCGAAACCTGCGAACATCGAGGGCCAGAGGCCGAGCCAGCTGGTGGCCTGGGACGGATAGCGCCGCACCAGCAGCGCCCAGTTCAGCCACTGGCCAAGGCTGAGCGGAATGCGGCGAACCGGCCCGTTCTCCGGGATCGGCGCGCAGGCCTGGAAGGGCAGGGCGTTCAAGCCCCGGCGATTATAGAGGCTGAACTGTTCGATCGAAGCGCCCCGCTCGGCCGCAAGCACGGCGGTCATCGCCGCGCAGGCGTCGTGGTCGGCGTGCCCGCCCTCCCAGGCGGCGATGACGAATCGCTCCACCTGGGCGATCGGCGCCAGACTTTGCCGAATTCCATCCAGGCAGGCGTCGAGATGCCGGTGGACCTGGCCGTCATAGGCCTGGACGCCTGTCACGGCATAGGCCGCGGTGTCCGGCGCAAGGCCCAGGTCAGCGAGAAAGGCGCGGGTCTCGCCCAGGCGCCGCTCGGCCACCGCGCCGCGGTTCTCCGCCACATAGAGGAAGAGCTGATCCTGACCGGCGGCCTTCGCCTCCAGGATCAGCGGCAGGGCGGCGTACTCGTCGTCGCAATGGGCCAGGATGTAGACGACCGTCATCTCAGTACGGATCGAAGTCCAGGAAGCTGATCGCCGTGGCCTGCGGATCAAGGCTGCGGGGCGCCGCCTCGCTGAGGGGGCGGTAGATCAGGTTCAGGGGCGACGGCCGGAAACGGTCGGGCAGGCGCAGGAACCTGGGGCCATCCAGGCTGAAGCGGGGGTCGAGACCCAGGAAAAGCGTGAAGCCCAGGGGCGCCGCGCCGGTCGCGCCAAGCGCCCCGCCGTCCACGAAGGCGGCGCAGCGCACGCCGCTCAGATGGGTGTCGGCATAGACGGCGGTGAGATCGCCCAGGCGGGCCGTGCGGTAGCGGGCCGCCGGATTGGCCAGGCGCCAGGCCAGCATCGAGGCGTCCCAGTCGCCGCAAAACTGCAGGGGGGCGTCTGTGAATCGGCGCGGCGCGACCGCCATCAGACCCGCCTCCAGCCGGCCCACATGCTGAAACCCCAGCCGCCCCAGGAAGCCCGGCGTGCTCTGGGCGTTGGCCACCCCGATCACGAAGTCATAGCCCTGCTCGGCGCCCTGCTCGTAGGTGGCCCGCGCCAACCGGGTGAACAGCCCGCGGCCCTGAAAGTCGGGATGGGTGGCGGTGTTCAGCGACAGGAGCCCCTTCAGGGGGCGGCCTTCGACCACGGCGCGCATGGGGCAGGTGACATAGTGGGCGGCCAGGACGGAGTCGGCCCAGGCGTCAGCGCCCACCACCTGACCGGCCGGATTGTCCCGGTAGCGCCAGGCGATGGCCTGCGGCGTGAACTTTGGCCCTGCCCCGAAGACGTCAGACAGCAGGGCCGAATAGGCGTCCAGCGCGGCAGGGGCCACGCCGGTGGGGCGAATGTCGAGAGCGTCGGTGTCCATTGGGGCCAAATGACCATGATTGCGCGGCTCCGCCAAGGAAGCGCGCATTTGCCCCTTCCCGCCGCCGCCGACCGATCGTACGAGGGGGAGAACGATGGGGTGGGCCGACAGAATGATGACCCTGCCAAGGCCGACATTCACGGCGAGCCAGGCGCTCGGGGCCGTGCTGATGACCGGCTATGTGCTGATGCTGGCGCTCAACCTGCCAGGGCACATGTCCTACGACTCGCTGGCCCAGCTCCATGAGGGCCGCATGGATGTGCGCGAGACCTGGGGGCCGGCGCTCTATGCCTGGATTCTGGGCTTCTTCGACGACATCTCGCCGGGCACGGGACTCTATGTGGCCGCCAGCGGGTTTCTGGTCACCGGCAGCCTGCTGTCCTTCCGACGCCTTCGCCGCCAGGTCTCCTGGGCCTCGGTGATCCTGGCCGCCCTGCTGGTCCTGACGCCGACCTTCCTGATCTATCAGGGGGTGGTGTGGAAGGACGTCCTGTTCGCCAATCTCGCCCTGGCCGGGTTCGCCTGCCTCGCCCAGGCGGCGCGGGCCTGGGACGAGCCGCGGCGGCCGTGGTGGGCGCTGGTCGGCGCGCTCCTGGCCTTCGCCGTCGCCGCTCAGGTTCGGCAGAACGGCCTGGTGGCGCCGGTGTTCGGCGCCCTGGCGCTCGCCTGGGTGGCCTACGGGCGCGGTTGGCGCTCAAGCCTGGCCTGGGGACTCGGTGGGCTGGTCCTGACGCTGATGGCCTCAAGCCTCATGGGCGTCCTGGCCCAGCCGGCCCAGGCGGGACCGGACGCCGCCAACGCCCGTGGCCTCCGCATCATCGCCCACTACGACATCATCGGCGCGGTGGCGGCCAAGCCGACCCTGCCTCTTGATGCGATCCGCGCCGCCAGCCCCGAGGCCGAGGCCATCATCCGCCAGCGCGCCGTGCCCCTCTATTCGCCGGAGCGCGTGGACTATCTCGGCCAGGATGCGCAGTTGGGCAACAGTCTCTGGGGGCTCTCCGACGAGGTGGTCTTCAGCCAGTGGCGCAGCATCGTCCGACACCAGCCGGGCGCCTATCTCAAGCATCGTTGGGAGGTGTTCCGATGGGTGGCCGCCACCCCGAAAATCGACTCCTGCCTGCCGATCTTCGTCGGGGTCAGCGGACCTGAAAACCTGACCACCGCCCTGCAGATCCCACCGATCACTGAGCCGTCGGACCGGGCGCTCTACAACTATGGCAGCTGGTTCCTCGACACGCCGCTGTTTTCGCACATCACCTTTGGCCTGATCGCGCTGGTCTGCGCCGGGGTTCTGCTGTGGCGGCGCGAAGCGGCGGACGTGGTGATTGCAGCCCTTTTGCTGTCGGCCCTGGCCTTCGCTGGCAGCTTCACCCTCATCTCCATCGCCTGCGACTACAGATATCTCTACTTCGTGGACCTCGCAGCGGCCGCAGGGCTCCTATATCTGGCCCTCGACCCACCCTATGGCCGGTTGCGGCGGCGTTTTCGCTGAGCGGCCCAGTCCGGGAGCGCCCCTTGAGAGCCTTCGCCGTCCTCGCCCTGATCTTCACCAGCGCCGCCATGGCGGCTTGCGACGAGCCCCGCTCGCGCGAGCCGAAGATTAATCCCCGGCCCTCGGCGCCCGATCAGCTCGCCGCCCCGCCCACCGCCTTGTCGGCGGAGGATCCGGCGGAGCGGCCGGGCCCCTTCGCCTGGAACCCCGAGACCAAGGCCTTCGTGTGGGACGGCCAGCCCCTGCGCGCGGCCCGGACCTGGACCTTCGACGGTTCGACGGACGGTTTCGTCATGGCTGGCGGGGAGGTGGAGCCCGCTGAGGATGGCGGCCTGCGCGTCGCCGCCCGCATGTTTGATTCGGCGATCCGCACCCCCAGCGGCCTCGCCCTGCCGGGGCGGCGATACACCCACGTCCTGGTCCGGGTCACGCGACTGGCCGGCGGGGCGCAGTGGGACGGCGCCTTGCACTACGTCACCGACGCCCACCCCGAATCGGCCCAGTTCACCACCAAGCCGGTCCAAGGCGATAAGCCCGAAATCAACGAGACGGTGATCCTGGTCTACGACATGGCCAAGCCCCTGGCCGGGGGCGAGGACTGGACCACGTCGGTGATCGATCGCATCCGCATCGACTTCGATGACGCCGCCGGCGGCGAGTTCCTCATCCATCAGGTGGCGATCACCGAAACCCCGTCGGCGGCGACGCCGTCTGACCAGGCGCCGCCCCTGCGCCCGCGCACCTGAGGGCCGCCCTCAGCCGAGGGCGGCGGCCAGATGCTCTGCCGCCGCGAGGCCCACGGCCCGGGGGCCGAGCTGGGTGCGGATGCGCCGTCGGGCGCGATCGGCCCTGGCCCGGCCGCCGCGGGGGTCGTCCATCACCTGCTCGATCAGCCGGCTGGCCTGGACGATGTCGGGCTCGGCCCAGTGCTGGCCCTCGCCGAACACATATTCCCCCGCCTTCACCGGGACCAGGCGATGGTCGACCAGCAGGGCCGTGTCGGCGTCCATGAAATCCATGTTGCCGGACCAGCCCGTCGCCACCACGGGCGTCCCCAGGGCCATGGCCTCGGCCAGGCCGCGGCCGAAACCCTCGGACCGGTGCAGGGAGACGAAGACATCGACATTGCGGAACAGGTTCTTGACCTCGTTGTCCGACATTTCGCGGGTGATGGTCTGCACCCGGCCATTGAGGCGGGCGATGCGGGCCTCCAGGGCCTTGCGGTCGGGACTGTTCGGGTCGCCGCCCTTGTACTTGATCAGGGCGTGCAGAGGCGCGTCGGGGCGCCTGACCACCAGCTGCTCGAAGGCCTCCAGCACCGCAAAGGGGTTCTTGCGCGCGGCGTAGGAGGAGAAGTCGAAGGCGAACATCACCACGAAGGCGTGCTCCGGGATATCGAACCACCGGCGGCCCAGAAAGGCCGAGAGCTTCATGTCCACCGCCAGGGGGATCGTCGCCACCGGGCGGCCTGTCGCCCGGGCGATGGCGTCCTGGACGAAGCTGGTCGGCGCCCAGAGCCCGTCGAAGCGCGCCAGCTTCTCCACCCAGGGCTGGGGATAGTCGGGCAGCTCCCAGGCCGGGAAGATGATGTTGCGGGCCTGGGCGAAGTCGGCGTCGTCGAGGCGGGCCAGGACCTCGTCGACTTCGTTGGCGTTGATGCAGAACAGGTTCATCGCCCTGGAGAGCTTGCGGGTCACATCTGACCCATAGGCGCGCTCCAGGTCGGGATCGCGCCCCCGGTCCATGCCATAGACATCCAGCAGCCCAGGCTTCAGGCCCGCCGCCCGCAGGGCGCGAACGGTGGAGCGCAGGTGCTCGCCCATGCCGATCGGGGCGAAGGGGTGGCCCACCACCACCAGGTCGGACAGGTCTGTCTCGCGGTCAGGGGCGCTCACGGGCGGGGCTCCAGCAGGTCAGCCTCGGCGGCGTTGCGCAGGGCTTCCAGCCAGCCGTGGCCGAACCGGACATCAGGCTCCAGATGGGCGCCCTCGGCCCACTCGTTCCAGGCGTTGATGAAGACGATCCGCTCGTCGCCGAAGTTCTGCCGCCGGGTCTCGGCCATCATCGCCTCGGTCCAGGCCTGGAAGGCGCCGGGGCTGGCATGGTGGAAGACATAGGCGTTGTCCTGCCGGCGCGCGGTGTTGTCCCACGAGGGCGCGACGCCGCGGAAGCGGGTGTGGGGCGGGGTCGGCGCCTTCAGGAAGTGGCGCACCAATTCGCAATAGTCGCTGACCACCCCCTGGAAGGCGCGGTTCTGCAGCGGGCCGGGCAGGCTGATGGGCTGGGCCGCGCCCATGGGCGGGAACTCGATGGCCGCATCGAACCCTATCTTGGCCGGATCGGGATAGGTCCCGGCCACGTCGAAGGTCTCGACAAAGGCCAGATAGATCTCGCCCAGGCCCAGCGTCCGGGCGGTCTCCCGCCAGGTCGCGGCCCAGGCCGCGGCGTCGGGCAGCAATCCCGGGCGGTAGACGACCATCAGGGGGCGCCCATCCACCCGAATATAGTTGGATCGACGCATCAGCGGGGCCATGTCGGTGATCAGGGCCACGGCGTCTTCGTCGCTATAGGTCTGGGCCAGCAGCACGTCCTGCTCCTCGCCGTCCCAGGTCCTCGTCCAGTTCTCGTTGGCCCAGCAGACGCAGAAGGGGAAGTCGGGACCATCCTGAGCCATCAGGTGGTTGAGCGGGGTCTCCAGCACCCGGCGCCCGCCGGAGAACCAGTAGTAATAGAAACAGAAGCCGCCCAGGCCGTAACGGTCGGCCAGCGCCGCCTGGCGCTTCAGGGCGGCGGGATCGGACAGGTCATAAAAGCCCAGATCGGCGGGCAGATGGGGCTGGTAGTGGCCCCGATAGCTCGGCAGGGCCCGGGTGACATTGGTCCATTCGGTGAAGCCCGCCCCCCACCAGCGGTCGTTCTCAGGAATGGCGTGGAACTGCGGCAGGTGGAAGGCGATGGTCCGCACCTGGTTCAGGGCGTCCAGTCGGTGGGCCCACCGCTTGACGAACCGCTGCTGGTTCCGGGTCGCCAGCCGCAGCTTGTAGCCCGCGTCGATGGAGTTGGCGGTGATGCTGAGGTGGTGGATGATCGCCGAGCGCGGCTCGTAGAGGATCTTTGCCCCGCGCTCGCGCAGCCGGAAACAGAGGTCGGCGTCCTCGCAATAGGCCGGGGCGAAGGCCAGGTCGAAGCCCTCGAGCGCCTCGAAGTCGGTCCGTCGCACGGCCAGGCAGGCGCCGGAGGCGTAGTCGACCTCTCGCGGACTATTCCACCTGGGCAGGTCCGGGTCCTGGAACAGGCCGATCATCTCGCTGGTGCCGTCGGCGTTGATCCGGGCGCCGGCCTCCTGCAGGCGACCGTCGGGGAACAGCATCTTGGGCGCGACCGCCCCCACCTGCGGGTCGTCGAGGGCCTCGACCAGGGGGCCGAGCCAGCCGTCCCGCACCTGGACGTCATTGTTGAGGAAGATCAGGACCTCGCCCCGGGCCTCGGCGGCGGCGCGGTTACAGGTACGGATGAACCCCTGGTTCTCAGGGTTGGTGACGATTCTCAGGCCTTCGACCAGCGGCAGGACCCTGGGCGTCTCGTCGCTGGAGGCGTCGTCGATCACCAGGGTTTCTGCGGCCTCCAGGCCGCCGGCCTGCGCCAGGGCCTGCAGGCATTCCAGGGTGAACTTCAGATTGTTGTAGGCCGGGATGATGATGGTGACCTTGGGCGCGTCGGGCGCGGGCACGGTGATCCGCCGGGCGGCGGCGGCGAGGTCCCCGGTGATCGCGACCATCTGGGGCGGGGTGGGGACAAAGTGCTCCACCCGGTCGGCCTGAATCCGGCGCCAGGTGGCGGCGAGATCGTCATAGGCCTGCAGGTCATAGGCGGCGGGATCGCGCGCGCGGCTGCCCGCCCGTAGCTGGTCAAATAGGGCTGCGGCCCCGTGCACGCCAGCGCCGGCGAGGGGAGCGGGCTTGTCCCCGGCGTGCCGGGCCCAATGCTCCAGGCTGCTATAGGGACTGGCCGCCGCGTCGGGATGGGCCAGCAGATAGGCCGCTTCATCGAAGTCGGCGGCCGGCCACAGACCCTCGAAGGCCCCGCGGGCGACGTAGTCGCTCAGGGGATCGAGGTCCCCCCGCTCGGCGACGCCGTCCTGCTGCATATAGTAGGCCGAATCAAAGTGCGGGCAGGGGTTGCGATGCTCCCGCGCGCCGAACCGGACGAAGTGGGCCAGGGGATTGAAGCCCGGCGTCCTGAGGTCGCGGTAGCGCTCGGCGTACCAGCCGCCATCGAACAGCGGGTGCGGGTCGCGGCCCAGCTCGGCGCCGCCGCTCACATAGTCCAGCAGCGGCGCGACCCCTGCCGCCGCCACCTCGGGATAGCGCTCAAGGTACCAGTCGTTGGCGAACAGGGGGTGGGGATCCAGGCCCTGGCGCCAGCCCTCCCGCAGATAGTGGACCAGGGGGTCCTCGCCCGTGGCGGCCACGGCCTCGCACTGGCCCACATAGTGACGCACGTCGAACAGGGGGTGGGGATCGTACCCCTGGCCGGCGCCCACCAGCTGATAGTGCTGAAGCACGCTCAGCCCGCTGGCCTCCAGGGCCTCGCCATGGCGCAGGCGGTAGTCGGCGACGCTGACCAGGGGATGCGGGTCGAGACCGGAGTCGTCTCCCAAGGTCAGATAGTGGGCCAGCGGCGCCCATTGAGAGCCCCCCAATTCCGGCGTCCGGGCCAGATAGGCGGCTTGATCGAACAGGGCCCGCGGCTGGGTCGCCGGATCGGGACCGGCCCGCACATAGGTGTCGAGGGCGGGCGTCAGGCCCGGCGCGCCCCCCAGGCCGTGCAGCTCCTGGTCCCGCCAGGTGCCGGACATCATGATCATGAGCGCCCGCCCCGGCCACTTGCCCCTGGCCAAGGGTCTCGCCAGCCGTCGCGACAGCCGAGGCAGGATCAGGCCTGTCGTCTGCCGTGCGCGGGCCTCCCGGTAGCGGCGCCAGCGCTGGGCGGCGGCCGCGACGGTCTGCAGCCGGCCGTGGCGGCGGCGGGCAAGGTGTTCGGCGGCCTGATCGGTCGGCGAGGGCGTTCGGGTGTCTGACACGGCGATCCGTCGATGTGCGGGGTTTCAGTCTTCGCCGAGCAGCTGGTCGAGCCGGTCGCTCACGGCCTGCTCAAGTCGGAGATGATCTTCGATCTGCGCCGCTTTGGCCGCCAGTTGACCCTCCAGGTCGGTCAGTTGGCCTTGCCGGGCGGCCAATTGGCTCTCCAGGGCGCTCATCTTGGACTGCTCGAAGGCCAGAATCTGGCGCGCCTCCAGCAGATCTGTCCGGGCGACGGCGAGATCGGACGTCACTGGCGAGACGAATACGCCGAATTCGTCTCGCATGGCTTCCAGGCGCTGTGTGACCTCGGCGAGCGCCTCCACCGGGCGGGGCTGATCCTGCGCCGCAGCCGAAAACCAGTCATAGACCTGCGCCGTCAGGGCGCCGACCCGCGGGACGCCGGCCAGGTCCTGGGTGGCCTGGTTGTGTCGCAGATCCTTCGTCAGGAAGCTGTCGATCGCCTTGGCCGCCTGGGGGGTAAGGTCTGGCAAGGGCGCCCCATGGGCGGCTTCGATGCGCGCCACCTGGCCGCGCCAGTCGGCGAGCAGCCCATCATAGGGCACGATGGCCCGCGGCATATCCCGGCTGTAGCGCTCGGCGGCGAGCATGTAGGCGGTCCACATCAGGAGGGATTTCTCGACGGGAAAGCCATCCCGCTTGGCCAGCGATCCGGCCACCTCAAGGGGGTGGCGCACAGGGATCACAGCCCGCGCCGCCAGGCCAAGATCATCCAGCACCGTGCGCCACATGGGGCCCAGAACACTGACCCGCGGATCCTTCATCAGGGGATGGCGGGCGCCGGCGAACTCCTCATCGAACAGGTCGGTGGCCCGGGTGATCCAGCGCTTCTCGTCCCGCGACCCAAGGGCGCGATAGGGGAAGGTGAACGGGTCGTCCCACGCCCCGCCGGCGGCGCGCAGCCTCTGATCGTTGAAAACGGCGATCCGCCAGGGTTCGAAATAACCCTTGGCGTTGTGCTCGTCCCCCGGCATCACGTTTTCTGGCAGGGTCGCCCCGGCCAGGGCCAGCACCTGGGTCATGGCCGAGGTGCCCGACCTGTGCATGCCCAGGACGAGATAGGCCGCCCGATTCGAAGGCGGGCTGGCGGCGGGGCGGTGCTCGGGCAGGATGTCGGCGTGGGTCACACAAGGTGCTGTATGGCCGCGCGGCCCTCGCGGCAAGACGCGAACGCTGCAGTTGATCCCTTCGACCATCTGTTGCACACACCCTTCGGCCTTGACAGGGAGCCCCGCATGGCCGGCTTGGCCGCCCAAGATCTCACTTTTGCTCTGGTGACGACCGCGCTCGATCCGGATTTTTACCGGCGCGCCTATCCCGACGTGGCCGCCGCAGGGATCGACCCCTTCGTCCACTATGTCGAGGCCGGCTGGCGGGAGGACCGCGACCCTGCGCCGTGGTTTTCCAGCGCCGCCTATCTTGAGGATCATCCCGACGTGGCGGCGGCCGGGGCCAACCCCCTGGCGCATTTCCTGCAATTTGGCGTTCAGCAGGGCCGGCAGGTCCGCCCCTCGGCCCTGGCCCACCTCCGCGCGGCGGGCGGCGGTCCACGGGCGGGCTGGACCTATGTCCCCGTCTCGGCGGCGCCTTCGACCCTGGCCGCGGCGACGGCCCCCGACTCCCCCCTCTACCAGTTGGTCGCCAGCGCCTTCGACCGTGAATACTATCTGAGCGAAAATCCCGACGTGGCGCAGGCGGGCCTTGACCCCATTGCGCATTTCCTGGAGCGGGGCTGGCGGGAGGGGCGTAATGCCGCCCCGTGGTTCTCGGCCGACGACTATCTGGACCTGTATCCCGATGTCGATGCGACCCAGGTCCCGCCCTTCGTCCACTATCTGCAGATCGGTCATGGCGAGGGGCGCGTTGCGCGGCGGGACGAGTCGGCCCCGGCCTCAGCCCCCGCCGAGGCGACGCTTGACGCCGCGACCCTCGACCTCGTGGCCGCCGCTTTCGACGACCGCTTCTATCTGGCCGAAAACCCCGACGTGGCGGCCAGCGGACTGGATCCTGTGGCCCACTTTGTCGAGGCGGGCTGGCGAGAGGGCCGCGATCCGACGCCGTGGTTCTCTGTCTCCGACTATCTGGAGCTCAATCCCGATGTCGCGGCCTCGGGCATGCACCCCTTTGTGCATTATCTGCAGGCTGGCCGGCAGGAAGGGCGGGCGCCCCGCCTCGAGCTCGGCTTTCGCTACCGGATCATCGCTGGCCTGCAAACGCTCGAAGCGCGGGTCGAGGCGACCGAACGCTATGATGTTCAGGCGACGCCGGGCGACGTCGACGCCCTGGCGGCCCTGTTGGCGGAGTCGCGCTCTGGCCTGACCGACCTGCATCTGACCTTCAGCCACGACGACTACACGGCCAATCTGGGCGGGGTTCAGCTCTGCCTCCAGCGTGAAGCCGCCGCGGCGGCCGACACCGGCCGCGACCATCTGCACCCCTCTCCGGCCACCCCCCGGCCGATGCTGCGCCGCCCGGGCGAGACCGAACTCCTGGGCGTAGTCTGGAACGGGGTCGCGGCCGGCGTCTTCAGCCGCTCAACCCTGACCCAAGGTCTCGCCGAGCAGCTGGCCGAGGTCGCGCCGGGCCGTCGCAGCCTGGCGATCCACAGCCTGCTTGGCCATTCGGTTTCCGATGTGCTGCGCATCGTCCGGGCGGCGGGGCTCACCCAGGGCTGGTTCTGGGTCCATGATTTCGCCAGCGCCTGCGCCAGCTATCACCTGCTGCGCAACGATGTGGCCGATTGCGGCGCCCCGCCTGTGGGCAGCGCCGCCTGCGGGGTCTGCGTTTACGGGCCGCATCGGCAGTTTCACCTGGACGAGCACGCGCGCCTGTTCCAGACCCTCGACCTGTCCGTGGCCGCCCCAAGCCAGGCGGCCCTCGACACCTGGCGCCGCGGCGCCGGCCTTGCGGCGACGCAGACCGTGGTCGCGCCCCTGGCCAGACTTGTGGCGCGGGCGCCCCTGGCGAGCCCCGCCGCTGAGCCCGAGCGGCCCTTCCGGCTGGCCTTCCCGGGCCTGCCTAGTCCGCTCAAGGGCTGGCCGGTGTTCCGGGAGTTGGTCTTGAAGTATGCGGACGATCCCCGCTATGAATTCCTGCACCTGGCGCGGGACCCCACGAGGGGCCTGCCGCTGACCTTCCATTCGGTGACCGTGACCCAGGACGACCCCAAGGCCATGCAGACGGCTCTGGAGTCCCTGGGGGTGGACGCCGTCATGATCTGGTCCCTGTGTCGGGAGACCTTTTCTTTCACCACCCATGAGTCCGCCGCCGCCGGCGCGGCGATCCTGACCGGACCCGACAGCGGCAATGTGGCGGCCTTTGTCGCGGCGACGGGGCTGGGGCGCGTGCTCGAAAACGAGGCCGCCTTGTTCGAGATGTTCGAAACCGGCGCCGTGCTCGACCTCGGCCGGTCTGCGCGCCGACCCGCCCTTTGCGATCTCAGCTACAGCCGCCTGACCATCGACCTTCTGGACGGGGAGGCGGCCCCATGAAGGTGCTCTGCTATTCCAGCTTCACCTTCTCGTATCTGAACCGGGCTCGGGTGCTCTTTTCGACCCTCCGGCGGTTTCATCCCGACTGGGAGCTGGTGGCGCTGATCACCGACGAGCCGCCGCCAGGTTTCGACTTCGACCCGGCCAGCGAGCCTTTCGATCGGGTCGTCTGGGCGCAGGACCTGGGGATCGAGGGCTTCCGCAGCTGGCTGTTTCGCCATGACGTGGTCGAGGTTTGCACGGCGGTGAAGGGACCCTTCATCCACCAGGCCTGCAGCCAGGCCGACATCGCCATCTATCTTGATCCCGACACCGCCCTCCTGGCCCCGCTCGATCCGTTGATCGACTGGCTGCAGACCGACGAGATCCTGCTGACGCCGCACCTCATCGATCCGAACACGGAGCGCACGGCGATTCTCGACAATGACCTGTCGGCCTCGCGCACGGGCATCTTCAATCTCGGCTTCGTGGCCATCCGCACCACAGGCGAGGGCGCGCGCTTCGCCAAGTGGTGGAACGATCGCCTGCTCGAATACTGCTATGACGACATGCCTCGCGGCCTGTTCGTTGATCAGCGGTGGTGCGATCACGTCCCGGCCCTGTTCGACAAGGTGAAGGTGGTCCGCGACCCGGGTTACAATGTCGCGAGCTGGAACCTCTCCCAGCGCAGGGTCACCATCGGCAAGGACGGGGCGATCACCGTGAACGGCGCGCCGCTGCGCTTCTGGCACTTCACCAAGCTGGGGCCGACGGGCGACCTGATGACCAAGAAGTACGCCGGCGACAACTTCGAGGTCTATGAGATCTGGAACTGGTACAAGCGCCAGGTGGCGGCCGCGACCGATCCTGCCATACCGGCCCGCTACTGGGCCTATGAGGCCTATTCGGACGGCACGCCGATCGACAAGAGCCACCGGGTGCTCTGGCGGGAGAGCCCCGACCTGCAGGCTGCGTTCGAAGATCCCTTCGCGGCCGGGCCAGGATCCTACCTGGCCTGGCTGATCGCTGAAGGTCGCGCCCGGGGGAGCGCTGCATGACCCAGTCCGCATCTGACCCTGCGGCGCCGGCCGTTGAACCTGTGGCGCAGCACCACGTCCATCCCTTGGTCGCCAAGGCCCGGCAGGTCGTCGAGCGGCAGGATCGCCTGGCAGATCAGCTGCGCCGGACCGAAGATGATCTGCACCGGACGGAGGTCGATCTTGCCTTGACGCGCTCGAGATCGGAAGAGCACACGTCTGAACTCCCGTCACGTCGTTATCTCGTATGCCGTCTTCCGCTTGCAAAAAAAAAAAAAAAAAAAAACAGTACACACACCACGTCGTAACG